>DMPJ01000512.1:0-2195 GCA_003456035.1 Planktothrix sp. UBA8402 | reverse complement strand
GTAAGCCCTTTAGGGCTTTCTGATTTTATGATAATTTTAAATAGGTTGAGATAGTTTATTTTTGTAGGATTTTGATGTTTAATTTTAATCGTCAACTCAAGGCTTTACAAACGCCCCATAGTGGGTATCATTGGGATGGAAGCGATCGCCGTTTTTTTGAAGGGTGGTATTATCGGGTAACATTACCTGAAGAAAAACAGACCTTTGCCTTTATGTATTCTATCGAAGATCCCATCGGAAATCAACCCCAAAGTGGAGGGGGAGCGCAAATTTTAGGGCCAGATGATGGTTATTTATGTCGGACTTTTCCCGATGTTAAAACCTTTTGGGCAACATCGGATCAACTGGGATTAGGACATTGGGGAAAAACCGATTTAACTGCCTCTCCTGGCTATTTAGAACCCGCAATTTTTGAAAATTCCATTCAACAAGGATATCAAGGAACAGCCACCTTACATCAAGGGAAATTGGCTGATCCGGGGACTTCCCAATATTGTAATTGGCAATATAATATTCAACCGATTTATGGGTGGGGAAATCAAAATCAACCGCAACAATCTACCGCCGGATGGTTGTCTTTTCTACCTATATTTGAACCCGGATGGCAAATTTTAATGGCGCATGGTTTAGCATCGGGTTGGATAGATTGGAATGGCACTCTGTATCAATTTAAAAATGCTCCTGCCTATGGCGAAAAAAATTGGGGTGGGAGTTTTCCTAAACAATGGTTTTGGGTGAATTGTAATAGTTTTGATGGAGAAACAGATTTAGCATTAACGGCCGGAGGCGGTATTCGAGATGTGTTATTTTGGTCAGAGTCCGTGGCTTTAATTGGGATTCATTATCGGGGGAAATTCTATGAATTTGTGCCTTGGAATTCTCAAGTCAGTTGGCAAATAGACCCTTGGGGAAAATGGCAAATGGTTGCTAAAAATCACGAATATGAAGTCTGTTTGACCGCCACAACCGAACACCCAGGAACTTTATTAAGAGCGCCCACCCAAGCCGGATTAATCTTTCGTTGTCGAGATACCATGCAGGGAAAAATTAACTTGCAATTAAAAGCAGGAAATAGTATAATATTAGAAGCCACAAGTTCGGTTTGTGGAGTGGAAGTGGGCGGGGATTTATGGCGAGAAACCTGGACAAAATAAATCATATAGCAAGAGGCAATAGGGAATAGGCAATCTCGAAGAAGGTAAATACTTACTGTGAGCAGNNTAATAGATGTGGCGACTGCTATATTTCACCATCACCGCATCAAGTTTTTTCCAATAAATGCAGTAATAAGCTGTTGAGCATCTAAATTAGATAATTGTCAAATTCTTGCAGTGCCAGTGTCCTCACTGGCTAGGATCTACTGAACAGCTTAGAGTATTGCTATGAACTTTTTCCTAACTCCTAAACCCGAAAAAGGTTTATACTTTTTAGAGTAACTCAAATGCAAACAACAATGGAATTTAAAGCAACTAACACATCCCCCTTGAATTGGTCAGGAGACATCCTCGCCATTGGTTTATTTGAAAATCAGATAGAATTAACTGGAGACTTAGCCACCTTAGATGATCAACTAGCAGGAACTTTAAAAGAGTTAATTGCAGAAACCGAATTTAAGGGGAAAGCAGATAGTAGTATTTCAACTCGTGTCGGTGGAAATAGTCCAATTCGCAAAGTAATTTTAGTCGGTTTGGGTAAATTAGAACATCTTAAATTAGACAGCTTACGCCGCGCCGCCGCCAATATTGCTAAAACCGCAAAATCCCTGAAAGGTAAAAATATTGGGGTGAGTTTACCTATTTTTGAAACTCCAGAAACCACCGCCCAAGCTATTATCGAAGGGGTAGAATTAGCCCTATATCAAGATACCCGATTTAAGTCAGAAACCGATGATAAAGGTCACGGAATTGAACAAATTGAATTATTAGGTTTACCTGGAACAGAATCAGCAATTACCCGCGCCCAACAAATTTGTTCCGGGGTAATTTTAGCCCGGGAATTAGTTGCCGCCCCAGCTAATGAAATTACCCCGATTACAATGGCAGAAATGGCAAAATCCCTAGCCCAAGAATACGGGTTAGAATTGAATATTTTGGAAAAAGCAGACTGCGAAAAATTGGGCATGGGGGCTTTTTTGGGAGTAGCTCAAGCCTCGGATTTACCGCCTAAATTTATTCATTTAATCTATCGTCCTACGG
>DMPJ01000065.1 GCA_003456035.1 Planktothrix sp. UBA8402 | reverse complement strand
TTAAAATCCAATTCATCGTAGGGGGACGGCGTACCAATTTGCATCAACGGTCGCCAAAAATCCCTGACTACCTCCGGGATTAGATCCCCCTAAATCTCCGAAGACAGGGCTGTTTCAAAATCGGGTCAGAAAGACTAAAGTCATGGCGATCGCTACCTGATAAAATCAGGAGCGATCACTAATTTAAAAAAAAATCAATGTATTTTAAGGGGGATTTAGGGGGATCAAAACCTAGCTGAAAAATCCTGCTTATTTCCGTTCATCCGGCGGATAATTAGTATCACCAAGTCCACCCATCCGGTCAGGGGGCCAAAAACGAACCGTTGCCCGACCAATAATATTTTCACGGGGGACAAAACCCCAATAATGGCTATCGTAACTATTATTGCGGTTATCACCCAAGACTAAATACTGGCCGTCGGGAACTTTTCCTGGCCCCCAATTATATTCGGGTCGTTCCGCAATATACTGTTCCGGGAGAGGTTGACCATTGATAAACACCGAGGCATTTTTGACCTCTACCGTTTCACCTGGTAAACCGATAATTCTTTTAATGAAGGCATCTTTATACTGTTTTTTCAGTTCGTCTGTGGGGTTAAATACGACCACATCACCCCGATGGGGGTCTCCCAACTTATACCCGACTTTATCAATAATCAATCGATCATTAATTTCCAAAGTCGGTAACATTGACCCAGAGGGAATATAACGAGCCTCCGCAACAAACGTGCGAATCCCCAACGCCAAAAAGACGCTTAAAGTAACGGTTTTGAGGATTTCTACCAAAGGGTTTTCTTGATTTTGAGGAGAAGATTTAACAGGCTCTGGCTCTTGATTGGGTAGGCTACTCATAAGCAATGGTCACAGAACTAAAAACTATATTGATTATATCAAATTTGTCTACAATTGGGGGATAATAGTTCCCCTGGGGTGACAAATTCGCGGTTAAATAGTTTTATAACAGATTGGATAAAGGCAATTATGTATGATTCCTATGGTGTATTGATTTATCAAGCTCGGATTTTGTTACCGAATGGTGATTTTTTACTCGGAGATGTTGCTATTATTGACGGGAAAATCGTTGAGGTGGCTCCAGAAATTGATCATCATGCTCTAGGAGTAGATGACTGGGAAATTATTGATTCAGAAGGGTTAACTTTGTTACCTGGTGTGATTGATCCGCAGGTGCATTTTAGAGAACCAGGTTTAGAATATAAAGAAGATTTATATACGGCTAGTTGTGCTTGTGCAAAAGGGGGAGTAACTTCTTTTTTGGAAATGCCTAATACTCGCCCTTTAACTACAACTCAAGCCCATTTAGATGATAAATTAAGACGGGCTTCTGAAAAAAGTTTGGTCAATTATGGCTTTTTTATTGGGGCGACGGCGGAGAATTTACCCGATTTATTAGAAGCAAATCCGACTCCGGGGATTAAAATTTTTATGGGGTCAATGCACGGAGATTTATTAATTGATCAAGAGGAAATATTAGAGAGTATTTTTGCAAAAGGCGATCGCTTAATTGCAGTTCACGCCGAAAATCAAGCTCGAATTAATCAACGTCGTCAGGAATTTGCCGGAATAACTGATCCGGCAATTCATTCGACCATTCAAGACAATTTAGCAGCATTACAAGCCACTCAACTAGCCTTAAAACTGTCTAAAAAATATCAACGACGATTACATATTCTGCATCTATCAACGGGGGAAGAAGCGGAATTATTACGTCAAGAAAAACCGGAATGGGTAACAGCAGAAGTCACGCCTCAACATTTATTATTAAATATAACAGATTATGCTAAAATTGGCACTTTAGCACAAATGAATCCGCCGTTGCGATCGCCCCAAGATAATCAAATATTATGGCAAGCGTTATTAGATGGAGTGATTGATTTTATCNNACTTGCCACGGATCACGCCCCCCATACCTTAGAAGAAAAGGCGAAAGGTTATCCCAATACACCGTCGGGAATGCCCGGAGTTGAGACATCTTTGCCCTTAATGTTAACACAAGCAATGGCAGGAAAATGTACCGTTGAACAGGTTTCTAATTGGATGTCTACCGCCGTGGCAAAAGCCTATAAAATTCCCAATAAAGGTAAAATACAAGTGGGTTATGATGCGGATTTAGTGTTAGTAGATTTAGAGAATTATTATCCAGTTTTGCGGGAAGAATTGTTAACTAAATGTGGTTGGAGTCCCTTTGAAGGTTGGGAGTTAACCGGATGGCCAGAATCTACGATTGTTGGGGGAAAAGTGGTTTATGAGTCAGGACGAATTTGTTCTAATGTTTGTGGGAAAGCGTTAAGGTTTGATGCTTATTAAGATGTAGTGATAGCAGCACGCACTTAGTTTAAACTGTAGGGTGCGTGCATTTTAGATAATAATAGAAAAAAATACAGATTTTACTTACACTGACTGGTTATTAGAACGAAATTATTATTTTAATGTGACTGATCGTCCGTAGACTGATTGTCTATGAAAGCTGATCATAATTTCATGGAACAGTCTAAAACACGAGTTTTAAAAGCTTTAGGAATTTTGATCAGACGATATCGAATGTCGATCAGAATTTCTCAAGAGGAGTTAGGGTTACGTTCTCACCTAGATCGAACCTATATATCTGGACTAGAACGGGGTGTGAGAAACCCTTCTTTGACTGTTCTAGTTTCTCTTGCTAGTGGTTTGAATATTACTGTTTCAGAACTGCTTGAGAACTTAGAAACAGAAATGAGGAATTTGGAGTGAACCCAGAATCAGCAGAAAGTTTAAAATCTAAACTTAAATTAGGTTCATCACAGTATAAAGTTTTCGATTTATTGTCTGATCAAAAGTGGCATTGTCGCAACTGTGAAGGAACAAAAGTTGCTTCTAATCAATATGCTGGTGGTGGTGGAATTCAAGGTTTAGAACGAGGAAATCGAAGCGGTCGTCCAGGGTTAGTGATTGAAACTAAGCGAGAATTATGTCAAGTTTGCAAACAAAAAACAACTTGGGATCGATGGACTGGGGAAACCAGAGAAGCAAATGCTTCTGCTAACCTTCCTCCTAAATTAGTCAAAAGAGTTTTAGATATTTACAATTATACAGACGGAATTGAAAATCGGCAACGGTTGCCTCATGAATTAGTAATTGATCATCGTTTTCCGATGGAACGTTGGGGTAAAAGTGAACCGAATCATAATGTTAATATGAGTGAAACTGAAATTAGGAATAAATTTCAACTGCTAAAAAAAGATAGTTCTGGAAATCATAATCTTTTAAAGTCGAGAAGTTGCGAGAAATGTATTGAAACAGGAAACCGAGGAACACCATTAGGACTCGAATTTTGGTATTTTGGGAATGAGAAATGGCCTGATAATATTCCTCAATCGGGTTCTGAAGCAGAAGAAGGATGTGTCGGTTGTGGATGGTATAATTTTGATGCTTGGCGAACTGCTCTTAATGCAACTCTAAAGCAAGTTGAATCTCAGAAGTTTTTGGAATAGTTGATAACTCTTTCTCTTTCCCTAAACTAATAGTGTCTAAATAGGGAATTAGAGCATATCCAATACATTCTGCTAAACGGGGAGGAACTGCATTTCCAATTTGCCACATCGCTTTTTTCATGGTTCCTTCAAAGATAAAAGCATCATGAAATGACTGTAATCTAGCCATTTCACGCGCAGAAATCACTCGATTAAGATAAGGGTGAATATGAGTTCCGCCGTGATTTTCTTTAATAGTCATACTAGGTTTACCTGGATATTGACGTTTGAACGCATCAAGATAGGTTTCATACAGAGAACCACCGGGGGGAACTCGTGCAATTCGCTGCATATATTCAGGGGAATGACGAGTCCATTCATGATTAATTTTAGGAATGGGTGTATACTCAGGAAGATCAGAAATAACTGATTCAATTGGTTGATATTGTTCCGGTTGAAGTTGAGGTTTTGGATAAGGGTTTTGGAGTCCAAATCTATTAGCAATAAATATCGCTCTCGGTCGAATTTGAGGCACTCCATAGGCAGCAGATTCAAGAATAACAACGGAAATATTTGAGTAACCTATGGCTTGAAATTGTTCAAATACTTCTTGTTTAATTTTTCCATTTTTCATTGTTAGAATACCGGGTACATTTTCCATGACAACGTACCAAGGTAGAATTTCTGACACAACACGAATAAACTGTTTAAATAAGTTATTTCTGGGGTCATCGGGGTTCCGTTTTCCGGCAACAGAAAATCCTTGACAGGGAGGGCCACCCACAACAAGATGAATCGGAGGGAAGTGCAATTTTTCTAACCATTTGTTAGAGTTAAATTCATGAATATCACCACAAAAATTATCACAGTTTGGGAAATTTCTGTCATGTGTTGCTGAAGCAATGGGATTAATTTCAACGCTGACTATGGGATTAAATTTAGCTTGAACTAAACCTTGAGTGAATCCCCCTGCACCACAGAAAAGATCAATAAAGTTATAGTTAAATGAGGATAAAGGCTGATTGTCAATATCAATAAAGACTTGATTGGAATCACGCTGAGTTGTTAACAGTTCGCGTTGAAGTTTCTCATAGCGACCTAATTTTGCTTTTTTTTGCTTTTTAGCAGTTGATTCTGTTTGTCTAGTCGGAAATAAAGATAACTGTAAATCCATTTATTCCTAACCTCCTAATAAATACAGCAATTTAATATTAATATTAGTATTAGCCCCGGCAACAACAACCGCCGCCTCATTGAATTTTGGGGGCCCGGTGAGAATAGCGGGATTTTTAGAGAAACCAAATCCTTCGGTGGGAATTCCTAACCCATTACGGTTAGCTGTATTATCATTATTAGCATCATGAAGAACTGCTAGGGCATAACTACCTGGTTGTAAATTATCAAAAGTCATCACTACAGGGGTTTCTGTAATACTAACACAACGTTTTTGTATGGCATCGTCTCCATTACTGGGAAAGCCTTTATTACTGGCAAATAAACTTACACAAGCTTGTCCTTTTTTGTTTTTAAATCCATCAATAGTGACAGTAATTGTGCTTTGAGGTTGAGCTTGAACGTTAACAGCAACCGTAACCATACTCAAACAAAGAAAAGAAGCTAAAAATGCCAGGGGTTTTGAAGGAGAAATCATCATGGGGAAGTATGGGATTAGTATGTTTAAATTATCCCACAATCTGATAGTTTTGTAAAGTTGTTTGGCGATCGCATTCCGTTAATTAATCCCAAACTTAGAAATTAAATCTGATCTAAATTTAGGTTAAAATCCTCCTGACCGACATTAAATAAAGTAGCAAGGCGATCGCCTTTTTCTGTATAACTTAATTCAATTTGTAGATAACTTTCGGGTTTATAGGGTAAACGGTCAGCCCATTCAATGGCAACAATTCCGGGTTCCACTTCAATTCCTTCCCAATATTGCTCTAAATTTAAGTCTACAATTTCTGAGGGTTCTAATCTATATAAGTCCAAATGGTAGAGAGGAATCCTGCCATTTAGATATTCATTAATTAAAGTAAATGTTGGGCTTTCAATGGATTCAGAAATATTCTAAACCTGCGGCTAAACCTTGGACAAAAGTAGTTTTTCCGGCTCCTAAATTTCCTTGTAATAATAGTACACTATTAGCCGGGAGCGATCGGCCTAATTTTTTTCCCAATTCATGGGTAGCTTGGGCATTGGGTAGATAGAATTGAGTCATAATTTTATGTGAATAGTTTAGAAAAGATTAAGCCCTAAAGGGCTTACTACGTCGTAGTGAGTCCTTTAGGACTCTCTAACCTACGGGTTAGTTTTGCCAAACCATCTTAATAATACTTGGGCTAAACGATAGGGATCATGGCGTAAATGTCCGGTATTTTGATCAACATCCATAATATTACTCATCACAATTCTTCGACCTAATTGTTTAACTAGATCTCGATCTAAAATAACCGGGTGTGAGTCTTCTTGAGCATAACGAATTAAGGCATTAGCTGGGGGAACTGTCCCTTGAATTAATACGGCATCAAATAATTGATAGCCGCAGGCTTTATCAATAGCTTTAATATGATCTGAAACCGTGTAATTGTCCGTTTCTCCTGGTTGGGTCATAATATTACAAACATAAATTCGAGGAACATTTAGGGAAGCGACGGCGGCAGCAATTTCTGGAACTAATAAATTAGGAATTACACTCGTATATAAACTACCAGGGCCAATAATAATAAAATCTGCCTCTAAAATCGCTTGTAGGGCTTTGGGTAGGGCGGGAGGATTAGGAGGAATACAACCAATAGTAACAATTTTCCCCTTAGCTTCGGTAATACTAGATTCCCCATGAATCCGGCGACCATCGGCTAATTTTGCCCATAAATGAACGTCCGTTAATGTGGCGGGTAGGACTTGACCTCTAATCGCTAATACCTTAGAACTTGCTGCGATCGCTTGTTCCAAATCTCCTTCAATTTCACACATTGCAGTTAAGAATAAATTCCCGAAACTATGTCCGGTTAATCCATCTCCGGCGGTAAATCTATATTGAAATAATTCCGTTAATAATCTTTCTTCATCGGCTAAGGCGGATATACAATTCCTAATATCTCCCGGGGGCAAAACTCCCATTTCTCGACGTAACCTACCCGAAGATCCGCCATCATCCGCAACGGTAACAATTGCGGTAATATTAGCGCTATATTCTTTCAATCCTCGTAATAAAGTTGATAACCCAGTTCCGCCGCCAATTACCACAATTTTCGGCCCCCGTAATAAACGGCGATGACTCAACAAACGATCAACTAATTGTTCATCTCCGGCTGGATGAAAGGCTTCACTAATTGAATTTAAACTGCGGGTTTGACTCCAAAGAACTAACACAATTCCCAAGACTAACATCAATGGCCCTGAGATATAATTAGGAACAACGGTGGTAATCCATCCTAAGAAATTTCTTAGCAGTTGTAGAATGTAATAAATTGGGGTCATTCCCGTCCAGATTGCTAACCCCAAACTAGCGACTAAAACCCCCGTAGCACTGACGGCCATCCAACGTTTGACAAATATTCCAGGCGATAACCATTTAAACCATTGGTGAATTATTCGGGGAGAACGATGGTTGGATAAACCGAGATGGAGTCTTAGTTTCATAATTCTGCGTAAGGTGTGTTTGAACTAACCAGTTGACATAAGTAGTGTCTTACGTTGACATACTGGCTTTTACAGACAAATTTAGACTACAGGAGGTCGTGCTTGTCGTAAAATAACGGTAAGCGAGGTCAATCAACTTTTTAATCTTCCCCGACAAGGTAGATCACAGTGATGATAGCGATTAAATCGTTTACTTAACAACCAAATCGGATCAAAGGTGCAATGATCAGAAGGGCTTAGGGAGATATGAAAGACAGTAAAAATATAAAAACTCATGAAATTGAAGTTGAATCTATCAATTTAAAAGATAACTTGGTTTTGTCAAAACGATCAGAATCCTTAGAACCTTTAATTGAATTAAAAGGAGTTAGTAAAGCCTTTGGTTCCCAATTGATTTTAGATCGGGTTGATTTAACCATTTATCGGGGAGAAGCCTTGGGAATTATTGGCCCTTCAGGAACGGGAAAATCAACGATTTTGCGAATTATTGCCGGACTTTTGCCCCCCGANNAAGGATGGGTAGATGATATTACTGATCCGATTGGAATTGCTATGGTATTTCAACAGGCGGCTTTATTTGATTCTTTAACGGTGACGGAAAATATCGGTTTTTTACTATATCAACATACGAAATTACCTCCTAAAAAAATCAGAGAATTAGTTAATGAGAAATTAGAGATGGTTGGGTTGCCTAATATTGGCGATCGCTATCCCGCCGAATTATCAGGAGGAATGCGAAAACGGGTGAGTTTTGCCCGTGCAATTATGGATGACCCCACTACGAAAACCCAAGCCAAAAAAATTCTCCTCTATGATGAACCGACCGCAGGGCTTGATCCTGTGGCTTCCACGATTATTGAGGACTTAATGCGATCGCTGCGGGAACAACGGGTTTGTGATAGCTATATTGTCGTGACCCACCAAGACAGCACGATCCGTCGTACGGCCGATCNNGTTAGATCCAATTGCATCAACAGTTATTGAAGATTTAATTAGGGATTTACAACATAGTGGAAAAGGTTGCAGTACCTATAGTATTGTGACCCATCAAGATAGTACCATTAGACGCACGGCGGATCGGATTGTTTTTCTATATCAAGGTTTAGTGCAATGGCAAGGAACAATTCAGGAAGCATTTACCACCGATAGCGCTATTTTAAAACAGTTTTTTAGTGGTAGTATTGAAGGGCCGATTAAAGTTGCTAAATAATATAGTAATGGGGATCACGGAT
>DMPJ01000020.1:4004-8400 GCA_003456035.1 Planktothrix sp. UBA8402 | reverse complement strand
GGTGCGTGCGCTTCGCTTACGCACCCTACATTAGGGTTAATAATTCTGTTTCTGATAATAGGGTAATTCCTAAATTTTGGGCTTTTTTGAGTTTAGACCCGGCTTCTTCTCCTACTACTACATAATCGGTTTTTTTACTTACTGAATCGGTGACTTTTCCTCCGGCATTTTGAATTAATTTTTTGGCATCTTCTCGTTTTAATGTTGGTAATGTTCCTGTAATTACAAAAGTTTTACCTGCCAAGGTTTGAGGTTTATTACTTTGATTATAGTCTATTTTTTCTGAATTGTCAAGCTGTAATTCTGCATTTTTTAACCTTTCTACTAATATTTGATTGGCGGGAAGATTAAACCATTCATAGACAGAATAGGCAATTTCTGGCCCGATGCCATAAACTCCTTCCATATCGGCGGCGGATGCTTGGGTTAATTGTTCAATATTATTGAATTTTTGGGTAATTAATTCGGCGTTCACACTCCCGACATGACGAATTCCTAACCCATATAATACTCGCGCCCAGGGTTGTTTTTTAGAAGTAGCGATCGCCTTGACAATTTTAGTCGCTGACTTGTCTCCCATCCGCTCTAAAGTCATTAATTGTTCAACAGTTAAATCATATAAATCTGCTACGGAATTAACTAATTTTTTATTAACTAATTGTTGAACTAATTTATCCCCAATTCCATTAATATCTAACGCATCTCTGGAACACCAATGAATCAAAGATCCTTGTAAAATTGCCGGACAAGAATCATTAATACATCTCGTTACCGCCTCTCCTAATGACTGTACAACCGCCTGACCGCATTCCGGGCAATGGGTTGGCATTTCAAACCTTTTAGCGTCCTGGGGGCGTAATTCTAATAATACTTTCACGACTTCGGGAATAATTTCCCCAGCTTTGCGGACAATTACCGTATCACCGATGTGTAAATCTAACTCAGCTAGGCGATCGCGGTTATGCAATGTCGCTCTTTGAACCGTTGTGCCCGCAAGTAAAATCGGGTTAAGTTCTGCAACGGGGGTTAAGGCTCCGGTTCTCCCCACTTGTACGGTAACAGATTTTACTTGAGTTGGCATTTCTTCCGCCGGATATTTATAAGCGATCGCCCATCGAGGAAATTTCTGAGTAAATCCTAATTTTTCCTGGAGAGATAAAGGATTAATTTTGATTACCACTCCATCGGTCATATAGGGTAAACTTTGCCGTTTTTGATCCCAATATTCACAATATTTGATCACTTCATCTAAGTTAGAACAAAGTTGACGATTTGGGTTAACTTTAAATCCCATTTTTTGCAATAATTCTAAATTATCCCATTGGGTTTGAGTAGCAACTATTTCTAAATTATTCTGTTCGGGAATATGTAAAGTATAGGCAAAAAAATCAAGTTTTCGTTGAGCTACAATTTTAGAATCTAATTGTCTTAAAGTTCCGGCGACGNNTGCATTTCTGGGATTTGCAAATAATGATCCTCTTTCTTTTTGTCTTTCTTGATTAATTATTTCAAATACTGTTAAGGATAAAAATGCTTCCCCTCGGACTTCAACTAAATTAGGTGGATTTTCTAATTCTAATTTTAAGGGAATTGAACGAATTGTTTTCACATTTTGAGTGATTTCTTCCCCGGTGATTCCATCTCCTCGCGTTGCACCTCTAACTAATATTCCGTTTTCATAAGTTAATGCTAAAGCCGATCCATCTATTTTTAATTCACAAATATAAGTCGGAAATTCTGATGTATTTGTAGCTGTTTTTTGACCTCGCTCTTGCCAGGTTTTTAAATCATTAAAATTAAAGGCATTATCTAAACTATATAGAGGAATATTATGTTTAACTGATTGAAATTGAGTTGCGGCTCTTTCTCCTACTCGTTGAGTTGGGCTATCGATCGTAATTAATTCAGGATATTGTTGTTCTAAATCTTGCAATTCTCGATACAATTGATCATAAACAGAATCCGCCATTGTGGGCGCATCTAGGACATAATATTCATAACTAGCTTTCTGTAATAACCGTCTTAATTCTTCAATTTGTTGCTGTATTTCTGGGGTAATTTCTGTCATGGTTAATACCTCAAACCTGTTAATTTAAAAGAGAGTAAAAGGAAGATTAATAAATTAACCTCCCTTTCTTAATTGGGAATTACCTTTTTTCCGATCAATTTTGAGCTTCTATAAATTTAAACCCGTTAATTCAAAGGATTTTTGATCAGTTGAATCGTTGCCTTTATTCTGATCATTTCGGTTTCCACCATTGACTTCAGCCGGAAATTGATTGATTCCTTGTAAAATTCGAGATTCATTTTCCACTTGAAATACATTGGCGTAAAGGTTAGCAACAATCTGTTTTCCTTCTTGGGTTAATTCCAAATATTTCAGTGCCGCCGGAATATAAGGAAACACTCCATTCCAGTAAAATTTAGCGTAATTTTGACGTAAATCCCCTGGAGTTTTATAACCTAAAACTTTGTTAGTTCCCACTTCTTCAAATTCATAAAATAGGGAACTAATCTTTTTCAAATACCGGGGATCACTGAGTTGACCAATCAAATCAGCAGCCCGGGCTAGTCCCGAATAATTATGTCGATCTTGATGGGTTTCATCGGCGGGAACTGGAAAACGAGTTAACTCAATATTCCGTTTAATTTGTTCAGCATCAATTAAATTATGCCCTCCAAATCGTTCATCAATTACTAACTTGCCACGATCAACATGATAAGGTGTTAAACTAGCAGATGTCGATCCCAGAGAAATAGGAACAATACCATCCCCAATGCCAGTAGCATATAAACCAACAGCTTCTTGATCCTGTCGACAAACACCCTTTACATAGCCAATATCATGACACAGTAAAGAAATGATAAAATGTAACCAGTCTTCGGTCGTAACTCCACCTTCCCGAATGTGTTTTCCGCGTAAAATTTCCTGCCCCACTAACGTCACTAACATGGTATGCTCAACGTTATGGTAAAGAGCGTCACAATTGGCAATATTTTCCAGTGCCATTGTTCCAGCCCAGGCAATAATTTCCGGGTAGTTGGGTTTAAACCCGCCGTAAGTCCGACGATATCCAGCTTGTAATTGCTGAACAAAGACATCAATTAGAATCGCTGTGGCATTAAGCATAACTTATTAGTTAAATAAAGTGCTACAGACCAGATAATTAGCTATCTAGTCATTGGGTTTCAAGGCTTAAACTAATTATATTCGATTAATCCGTTGTCCCGGTATGGGCAAAATTTCAGATCAACCTAGTTTTGAACCCATTATGACATCCGCGTTTGATCCAAATTTAATTTTTCTGTTATACGACAACACCCTACCTGGGGACACCTTAACCAATGGTAACACAACGGTTCCTGGAGGTGATAGTACGGTTTCTGGCAACAGCAGCTTGAGTGGAAATCAAATTCCCCAAGTCACCGATACCTGTGGTGCTAGTCTTGCTGGAACTTCGGCGGCAGATATTATCCGAGGAAATATTGGAGATGATAGTTTGTATGGTCGGGGGGGAGGAGACACAATTTTTGGTGATGACGGAGAAGATTTTATTGATGGCGAAATTGGAAATGATTATATTAATGGTAATCAAAATCGGGATTCAATTCTGGGTAGTGATGGAGATGATAGTCTTTTCGGGGGGAGGGGTGCAGATACTTTAAATGGTGGAAATGGTAAAGATTTTTTATTCGGAAATAATGATAATGATTTTTTAACCGCCGGAGATGATAGTAATAATACCCTGTACGGTGGAGCCGGAGATGATTGTCTGGTTGGCGGAAATAAAGATGATTTTTTATCTGGCGATCGCGGTCAAGATATTTTAGTCGGGGGTGACGGGAGAGATACTTTCTTTATTTCAATTAATTCGGGTAGTGGAAATCGNNGCTTTAACAGATATTATTGTAGACTATAATCAAAATGATGATGTTATTTTGCTACCCAACGATTTAGCCTTTAGTCAATTACAATTTGAGACGGATAGTTTGGATGGAGTTAACGGTTTATTGATTCGGACAGATGATCGAGATAACCCCACTTACCTAGCGTTTATTCCTGGTTTTACAGACAATTTAACATCGGGGAATTTTAAATCTCTACCGCAATAAATCCCAGGATAAAATCACCTTTTAAAACAGGAAATTTAATAATAATGTACGGGTTTCTCAACCTTAATAAATCTGCTGGATTCACCTCCCATGACTGTGTGGCGCGAGTTCGTCGAATATTACGATTAAAACGGGTCGGACACGCGGGAACCCTCGATCCAGCCGCAACGGGAGTATTACCAATGGCTCTGGGAAAAGCCACTCGTTTATTACAATTTCTCCCCTCCAATAAAGCCTATCATGCTAGAATTAAATTCGGTGTCACTACCACCACCGATGACTT
>DMPJ01000020.1:0-3969 GCA_003456035.1 Planktothrix sp. UBA8402 | reverse complement strand
TTATCGGTAAAATTGAACAGGTTCCTCCTATTTATAGTGCGATTCATGTTCAAGGAAAACGCTTATATGATTTAGCTAGAAAAGGAGAAATTATTGAAGTTCCCAGTCGAATAGTAGAAGTTTTTGATCTGAAAATTATTAACTGGTATCCGGGGGAATTTCCTGAATTAGAAATTGCGATCGCTTGTGGTTCAGGAACCTATATTCGCTCTATTGCTAGGGATTTAGGAGCTATACTAAATACCGGAGCTACTTTAGCTAATTTAATTAGAACCGAAAGTAGTGGTTTTAGTTTAGAAAATGGTCTCACCTTGGAAACTTTAGAAACCCAAGTTCAACAGCAAACTTTTTTCCCCCTATCTCCAAATATTCCTTTAAATCATTTAACAAAAATTATCCTAAATTATGAATCAACAAAACGTTGGTTTCAAGGACAATCTATTGTTTTAGAAAACCAAATAATAGCAGATCATCCCGTGAGTGTATATGATCAAAATCACCAACTATTAGGAATAGGAAAAATGATCGAAACTCCCGATCAAATTCTCCTCGCTCCTCAAGTTGTTCTGACTGAAAATTAACAGATTTTTTAATATGATCAAAACCCTATTAATCACCCTAATTCGAGGCTACAGACTCTTAATTTCTCCCATATTTCCCCCCGTTTGTCGCTTCCATCCCACCTGTTCCCAATATGCCATTGAAGCCATAGAAACCTTTGGAATTATTCCAGGAAGTTGGTTAGCATTCAAGCGAATTTTACGCTGTCATCCCTATCATCCCGGAGGTTATGATCCCATTCCTCCCAAACCCGAAGATTAAGCCGTTAATATAAATAAAAAAGGGGTAGACCAAGCTACCCCTAATCCTGAATTACTACAAGTTAAGACTTAGAATATTTGGAAGTCATTTGCTGTCAGAGTAGGTGTATTAACAAAGGTAGCTACTTCTTGTGCAGCACCACCAGTGACGAAGTATAACTTGCCGTTGGTAGTGTCATAAATCAGTCCAGTAGTAGTACCAACGTTAGCAGGATTGAAGTTAGCAATCGTTGTGAATTGACTTCCTGCATCTTTAACGGCAATCTTGTCAACTCCCGATACGAAATCAATCACTACATCAGCATTAGCACTGCCAAAGCTAGAGAAGGCGAAGGTATCATTTCCGAGACCACCGGTTAAGTTATCATTGCCTAGGTCTCCAGTAATGTAGTCATTACCCTCTTCACCAGCAATGATATCATTTCCTTGACCACCATAAATGAAGTCGTTTCCGGCACCACCATAGAGGCTGTCATTACCCTGTTCACCCCAGATGACATCATTGCCATCACCACCATCAATTAAGTCATTTCCTTCACCACCAGCAAGGGTATCATCACCAGCACCACCGGAAATAATATCGTCTCCTGCGTCACCAAAGATGGTATCATTTCCATCACCACCATAGAGTAGGTCATTGCCATTACCTCCACGAATGAAGTCATTGCCAGCACCACCAGAGATGGTGTCATCTCCAGTAGCGGCTGCATTGTTTGGGTCGTCCCCGTAAAGGAAATCATCTCCACTGCTACCTATGATATCATCAGCACCCCCTAAACCATAAATGGTAATAGGGTTGGCAGCACCAGCCCAGAGAGGACCGCCCTGTTCTGAACCCACGATCCGTATCGTGTTAGCTGTTCCAGTTATGTTGTTTGGCCCAGTTCCTATACTTGTTAGGACAACTCCTGTTCCTTCTGGCGTTGAAGAAGTTGTTAATGGATCTATAATTCCTGCTACTTGAGACATTTAAGTTCTCCTCACTTGAGTTTAATAATGTTAGGGTTTTGATTTTTTTGGGATTCTACAATAGGAACTTAGTTACTGGTAGCCTTAGAGATGATTAAACTTCAACTTACCAGTGATTCCAGTCGGTTAATGAACACCAGGTTTAGTTTATCCTAAAGGGAACAAACAATCCAGTGTATCCTAACAGAAAAAAGGACAATGCTGGGAATCGGGCAATATCCATCTTTCGTAGATACAAAAGACGATCCAGCATCACCAACTGGAATCCATTGCAGTGAAGCCAAGCACTCGTCAGTAATGAGTAAAAAAATATCGTATCAGCTTAACAGAAGTGTCAAGAAAATAGCAAGAGATTGAGAAATTTCTGTCTTTTGCATTAAATGGACATAATAACGATTGTCCCCTAATCTCACATCCGTTCTTTGGTTGGGCCCGATAAAAAGTTAACTATCGCTTGATGTGAAACTACCGACCGCCCCGCCCGACAGTAGAAAACCAGTCCCAGATGCAAGGGCTTCTTGACTTACCCCAGTTTAGAACTCCCTTCTTATAGTGACCCAGAACAGACGCAAGGACAATCTGGCTTCATTGACTCACCCCAAGACCTAGAAGTTCCCAACAGAATCATTATTTTATTCAAGTTATTCAAGAAAACACCAATTGATTGATCTGAATCGGCTAAAATGCTTGAAGTTAAAAGAATCCCAGCGATATCTATGTCAAATCCACAGGAGCCGATGCCACGATTGAGTTTACTTTACAAATGGAATCGAAAACTTAGCTACAGTCCCAGGGGAAGGGGATGGGCGACCATGATTTTAGGAATAGGACTGATATCGGGAATGGGAACTCCCGTTTTGGCTAATATCCCGATAATTCAACCTAATCCCCGATTTATTGCCGAAAATTTGGCTCAAACTTCAATCATCTATATCGATCCCAACACAGGAAGTGATAGCGAAACTTCTACAGGAAGTCAAACTGGCCCCTATCGTTCGATTACCTATGCCATCCAAAAAGCTCAACCAGGTACGGTGATTCAACTCAACCCTGGTAGCTATAGCCAAGAAACTGGAGAAGTGTTTCCGATATCCCTCAAAGATGGGGTGACATTAAAAGGGGATGAGGCCAGCAATGGACAAAATACGGTGATTGTCGGAGGGGGTAATTTCGTTAGCCCTACCTTTGCTCGACAAAATGCCACGATTAAAACCCAAGGAAATAGTCAAATTATCGGTGTGACTCTGACAAATCCTAATACTAGAGGAACTGGTTTATGGATAGAATCTTCTAGTCCTACGGTGAGTGGTTGTACTTTTCTTGATAGTAAGCGAGATGGGATTTTTATTACTTCTGAAAGTAATCCAAAAATCCAGAGTAATATCTTTACTCAAAATGCCGGAAATGGGATTTCAATTGCACGTTCAGGAGCAGGAGAAATTCGGAATAATGTTTTCCAAAATACCGGATTTGGGATCTCGATTAATGATGAAGCTTCCCCTACAATTATGGAAAATAAAATTATCGAAAATCGGGATGGAATTGTAATTTCTCACCAAGCTAAACCCATATTGCGAAACAATTTAATTGAAAATAATCAACGAGATGGAGTTGTTGCTATCTCTCAAGCTCAACCGGATTTAGGCACAACCGCCAGTCCTGGTCAAAATATTATTCGGAGTAATGGTCGCTATGATGTCTATAACGCCACCCGAGGTTATACTATTACCGTGATTGGAAATGAAATCGATCAAACCCGCATCTCTGGTGCTGTAGAATTTTGAAAACAAAAAGCCAGCTTCCAACTGTGTGAAGCTGACCTGCCTATTTTTATATTACTTTCGGCCAGATGCACGGCGACTGGCCCGTTGTTCCCAACGAAATAAACCCACCATTAAGGCCACCACTCCCACTTGTAGAGCCAAATTTGGTAACGCCGAAGCAACATTCCGCCCGGCCAACAGTTGGGCCAAAAATACCACCGCCCCAATAAAACCCGAAGCCCCAAAACCAATATAAATAAACTGTCTTAAACCCCGATAGGGAGCCATGGCTTCCGCCTTCAGACGGGTATATTGTTCGGGACTCAGTTGGGAGTTTTGTTGAGAATTATTTGATTTAGGAGTTTTCATATCATTTATCAATTGTAGGGGCGGCAGGGGGAGCAGGGGGAGCAGGG
>DMPJ01000125.1:2767-2907 GCA_003456035.1 Planktothrix sp. UBA8402 | reverse complement strand
CATTATTCTAACTATAATTCGTAGGGTGCGTAAGCAACGCGCACGCACCATTTCCTATTGATCAATTAATTCTCATCAATTCAAGAAAGAATTATTTATAAACTTTGAGGTGGTGCGTGCGCGGAGCTTACGCACCCTAC
>DMPJ01000125.1:208-2591 GCA_003456035.1 Planktothrix sp. UBA8402 | reverse complement strand
CTAACATCCGTTGTAATTTTTTATCAAAGGTGGGAGCATATAACGCACTTTTGCGTAAAATTTCCATAAATAGTTCGATATCTACTCCTTGACCTTGAACAAAATTTAAACTTAGGGCGAATGCTGTTGTTAGGGAAGCAATTAATTGATTTAAGGCTAATTTTAATGCTGCTGCGCTGCCAACTTCCCCAATATATTTAGGTTCTCCTAATGATTGCAAAACATGAAACCACTGTTTAAATTGGGCTTCTGTGGAACCGACCATAATTTGTAATGTACCGGATTTTGCTTCGGGAATACTTCCTAAAACTGGCGCTTCTAAATAGTTTCCCCCGGCTTTAATAATTTCTTTTTGGATATTTTTACTATCCGTTGGGGAAATAGTTCCCATTGAAATAATTGTTTTTCCTGATAAAAATGATTGAAATTCTGAACGGAACAAAACTGACTCAATAGCATCTTGATTGGTTAACATTAACAGGATACAATCACTGGCGGTGATTAAACCTTGAGGAGTTCCTGCTACTGTTGCTCCGGCTTCTCTTAACGGTTCTACTTTGGATGTTGTGCGGTTATAAACAATAACTTTAAACCCCATTTCCAGAATCCGCAGGGCTATTGGTAATCCCATTAACCCGGTTCCGATAACTCCAATTTTCATTTGATCTTAACTCCTGTTGGCTAAAAATACTAATTTGCAACCTATATAATAATAGGGCTAAATTGAACGATTATTATGGTTTAATCAATTAAAATGTCTTCTGATAAATCACTTCCTTGATGTTCCCAATCAATATCGGGAATCTGATTAAATCCTTGTTTTAGACATTCTTCCCAAAGTTTACGAATTTGTGCTAGATAAGGATCTCCTAAACGAAATCTGAGCCGATTTTTGATTTCTAAACTATCTTTTTCATACAGGATTAAATCAATCGGTGGCCCAACAGAAATATTGGATTTCATGGTAGAATCAATTGACAGTAAGGCACATTTAGCAGCGGCTTCTAAATCGGTATGGAAACTTAGGGTACGATCTAAAATTGGTTTACCATATTTGGTTTCTCCAATTTGTAAAAACGGTGTTTCTCTGGTGGCATGAATAAAATTACCTTGGCTGTAAATCAAAAATAGACAAGGATCTTGTCCTTTGATTTGGCCACTTAATATCATGGAACATTTGGGTTCAATGCCGTCTTTTTTAAGCCAATGCTCATCAATTTCTTGAACTTTTCTGAGTTTTGTGCCAACATATCGAGCCACTTCATACATGGAGGGAAGACTATGTAAATTAACATCTTCCTGACTTTTAATATCCCGATCTAATTCGCTGACAATACCCTGGGTAACGGAAAGATTTCCGGCGTTACATAATAGAATAACGCGATCGCCCGACTTAGAAAAATCGAATAATTTCCGATAGGTAGAAATATGATCAACCCCGGCATTTGTGCGGGAGTCAGCAGCCATCACAAAGCCCGTATCAGTAATAATTCCCAAACAATAAGTCATGGATTAAGTTGAAACAAAATTAGCAAGTCCCCAAAGATTAAAGCATAGACTTCTCTGATGGAAACTGTCAACCGATGTTGACTATTAAGGGAAGATCAGGATTTTGTTCTGTATGATGCAATCCCAAAAACAGTTACAGGCTACCCTGCTAAGAGTATAGCCTCTGGCCTTTATAGATTCGGCCCCAATCTGGGGATAGTAAGTTATTTTAAGAAATGTTAAGCGTTTTAACTTATGATGTAGTTATGTTAAGACTGTGACGGCAAATTGGAGTTACAGAGCTTAAACATAAAAAAAAACCCAGGTCGTAACACAAGCGGCTAACCGTCCATACTTGGTAACGAAAGACCAGACATCAATATCTGTTTGTTAGTCTTTCGGGCTGCAAGTAGGGACTTGACGTATCAAACCTGTATAGGTTAAGGTATCCTGCCGGAGATGAGCCATGAAAACTGCTAAAACCTCAGACACAGACTCTGTACGCGCTTATCTACGAGAAATTGGTCGCGTTCCCCTGCTAACCCATGAGCAGGAAATTATCTATGGCAAACAAGTTCAACACTTGAATGCCGTTCAAAATCAATGGGAAGACCTAGCCACCTGTTTAGGTCGAGCGCCTAGTCCCGCAGAATGGGCGGAGGCGGTGGGACTATCGGAAGCGGAATTAGAACGGGTGATGGAACAGGGCAAAAGTGCGAAACGCAAAATGGTGGAAGCGAATTTGCGTTTGGTGGTGTCCGTTGCCAAAAAGTACATCAAGCGGAATGTAGACTTGCTAGACTTAATTCAAGAAGGCACCATCGGGATGCAACGGGGGGTAGAAAAATTCGATCCCACTAAAGGATATCGCTTTTCTACTTATGCTTATTGGTGG
>DMPJ01000125.1:0-176 GCA_003456035.1 Planktothrix sp. UBA8402 | reverse complement strand
AAAACTCAACAAAATCAAAAAAGCCCAACGCCAATTGGCTCAAGAGTTGGGGCGGTCAGCAACCATAGCTGAACTGGCGACGGAATTAGAACTTACCCCGCGACAAATTCGAGAATATTTAGATCGCGCCCGTCTACCCCTGTCCCTGGATCTGCGGGTGGGCGATAACCAAGATA
>DMPJ01000449.1 GCA_003456035.1 Planktothrix sp. UBA8402 | reverse complement strand
AAACCGCTCAATCTTTACAGCTACAAGGTAATCCAGATTGGTCTGAGAAAATTGATCAGTATTTATATGGGGAAACTATTTCTGATCATGAATGAAGTTTTTTTAGATACTTCTTTTGCTATTGCCCTTTCTTCAATTACGGATCAACATCATGCAATAGCTGTTCAATTGGCTGATCAACTGCAAGCTACTCAAGCCCGTTTAGTTACTAATTACTGATGCACTAACAGCCGATACTCACTTCCAGCAAGCCGGATTCCGAGCATTACTCAAAAACTAGACCATTCAAGTTAGATACATACTATAATAAAAGATTGGTGCAAAAAATTTTATGCGGAGAAAAAGTTAGATGGCTCGATATAGAGGCCCCCGTCTGAGAATCGTTCGTCGTTTGGGCGATTTACCTGGATTAACTCGGAAATCCCCCAGAAAGGCCTATCCCCCTGGACAACACGGCCAAGCCCGTCGTAAACGTTCAGAATACGCGGTTCGGTTAGAAGAAAAACAAAAACTGCGCTATAACTACGGCGTTTCCGAGCGCCAACTGTTGCGTTATGTCCGTAAAGCTCGCCGCGCTTCCGGTTCCACAGGTCAAGTGTTGCTGCAAACCTTGGAAATGCGTTTGGATAATACCATTTTCCGTTTAGGAATGGCCCCCACAATTCCAGCGGCTCGTCAGTTAGTTAGTCATGGTCATGTTACCGTTAATGGTGGTCGTGTCAATATTCCTAGCTATCAATGCAGACCTGGGGAATTAATTGGTGTTAGAAATACCGAAAAATCCCGTGAACTGGTAAAAGCCAATTTACAATATCCCGGTTTAGCCAATGTTCCTAGCCATCTGGAGTTAGACAAAGAACAATTAACTGCTAAGGTGAATAGCGTCATTGATCGGGAATGGGTGGCTTTACAAATTAATGAACTGTTAGTGGTTGAATTTTATTCACGTCAAGCCTAAGAGTTCCTCACCGTTCTATTTTGTGTGGGGCGTTATCAATGATTAAAAATAACGTACCCCACCCACTTATTATTAAGCCCTAAATCCAAAATTAATCAGGTTGCTATCCGCCAATTTGGGACATGGTGCGGGCATAATTTCCCGTTGTACCAGAGTCCCGTTGTTTAAAATTAATATCGGGTTTAATTCCTAATAGGTTACTTACCTTTTCTCTTAACTCCTCAAACGTCGCACCCTGACGCAGAGGAGTTTTTAAGTCTATTTGTCCGGTTTCATTTAATAAACAAGGTCGTAACCAACCATCGGCGGATAATCTCATTCGGTTACAGCGATCGCAAAAACATTCTGACATCTGACTAATAAATCCTAATGTTCCTTTCGCTCCCGGTATTTGAAATACATCCGCAGGGCCGTTTCCCTTCACCTGTGAGGCTTCTAAACCCCATTTTTCGCGAATTTGCTGTCTTAATTGTTCTGAAGAAATCCAACCGCGATCGGCAAATAAATCGTTATTTCCAATCGGCATAAATTCAATAAATCTAACGTGCCATTGTCGCTCTATTGTTAATTTTGCTAAATCCAAAACCTCATGATCATTGACTCCCGGAATGACCACCACGTTCAATTTTAGGGGGTTAAAACCCACTTGATAAGCGGCTTGNNATTCACCCCTGGAATGACCACAACGTTTAATTTTAGAGGATTAAAACCTACTTGATAAGCCGCTTGTATTCCCTCCCAAACCTGTTGCCAACGGCTGCGTCCTCGGTTGCCGATAATTTGATCAAAAATATCAGGATCAAGGGAATCTAAACTAATATTAATCCGTCGCAGTCCAGCATTATATAAATCCTCTGCCATTTCTGCTAATAAAAAACCATTTGTTGTCATCGCCACATCTTTGGTTTCAGGAAAAGCATTAATTTGTTTCACCAATTCTACCACCCCAGGACGTAATAATGGTTCACCTCCAGTTAACCGAAATCGAGTCAATCCCACCGGAATAAATACCTCTTGTAACAGGGTTAATAGTTCATCCAAAGTTAACAAATTCTGTTGCCGGATATAATCAATTTTTGTTCCTTCCGGCAGACAATATTGACACTGAAAGTTACAACGGTCAATCAAACTAATACGAAGATAATCAACGGGGTTCATGGAATTTTAGGAGAATAATAGAATTTTGTTCTTTCTATATTATGTCGAATTTTTCTATTGAACAGACAAAAATTGATGATATAATTATATNNTGAATTGAGATGACAGTCACTCAACCATTAGGGCAACCCGGAGGAAGACCGACAGGTTATTCAAGGATACCTCGATACAATGATGATGCAGATACCACTCGCAGTATAGAGCGAGAAAATGAGTCAGCTATAATTTTAGCGAATGCCGGGTATAATGTAGAGCAAAACCCTACTGTATCAGGTGATAAAAACCCTGATTATAGAATAGAAGGTAGGATTTTTGATTGTTATGCTCCATCAACTAAAAACTTTCGTAATATTATTGAGACTATTCGGGGGAAGGTAGACAGAAGACAAGCTAGTCGGATTATTCTAAATCTAGCAGATAGTCAAGTTTCTCAAAGGAAACTCACTCGTCAACTTAGGGAAAGTCCTATTGTGGATTTAGAAGAAATTATAATTATAACACAAGATTCCCTGATTATACCATTTTTCCCATTTGAAGATTAAGGAGAAATTAGTTAATGTCATTAGATTATGAACTTAGAATAGAAACCGATTTTAACCCTGATAAAATCTACGATATTTTATCTAATCAATTCGATTTGAAACCGGGAGAAGACCAACGATTATTTAATTCTGGAATTATTATTGGGGTTTACCCAGAAAAACCAGCAACACAAGAGTTAATGCTTGAAAATTATGGGTTTAAACCAACAATTGATATATGGTTTAGTCTCAAACATCAAGATCAAGAAAACCTAGGTAAACAAACTCTATTGAAAGTTTCAATATTATTATTAAGCCTAATTTCAGGAGATGCGGTACTATTATTTAATAGTGAAAAAACAGTATTACAACGAATTAGTGGCGTTTTGATTTTTAATCAAAAACCGGCAACATGGCAAAAATCAGAACTATCTCAAGTTAAACTTAATTATTATGTTAAACCTTTAAAATCTCCCTTACTAGGTGATTCTTCCCCTAAAATTGCCATTCAACCATCAGTCTATTATCATTTACAAGCAATGGCAATCTTGCAAGGAAAGTCTTTAAAACAATTAACCAATGATCTGCTAAAGGAGAGTTTAATTAATTAATATCACCATGCTATTATACTATTTACAGTTGACCGATAACTAATCAACTCTTATACTGGTAACTGATAACTGATAACT
>DMPJ01000068.1:778-6218 GCA_003456035.1 Planktothrix sp. UBA8402 | reverse complement strand
CTTTTAATTAGGGCTTGACCTCCTTTAAGATATTTCCATTCTTTCTTGATTGATTTTAAGGAAGTTTTACTCAACTTCTCAGCAGCGCGTAAAACTTTCATGCGATAGCGATAATGTTGCCAATTGCGTTTACCTCCTAAAGTTAACTTGAGAGTTTCAAAAAGCTGTAGAATTAATTCACTACCGGATAAATTATCAAGCATTTCTTCCATTTCCAACAAAGGACGGGCAATTTCAAGAAAAGCTTCTGATTGCCAATAAGCTTTTAGAAAAGGACGCTCAAGACAAGGAAGTTCTGAAAGTTTTTGTTTGAGAGTTTCTCGTCCGCCTGAAAGGTCTAAATCTGTTAATCTTTGTTCCCACGCAATATCAGGTAAATAGGCGATCGCTTCTGACGGAATATGGGTTTCAAGTTTACCTAAAACCCGCCCAACACGCCCTATTCTTTGCCAAAATGAGGCTCGATCACGAGTTGAGAAAATCAACCAATCTAAATTCTGCCGAGGAGGGTCAGGATGGCGTTCAAAATTAAATCCGACATCAACGGTACTGGTTGCTAAAATAATTGGTTGTTGTGCAGCCCAGAGGCGTTCTTGAGCAGGTGTAGAGCCTGTAATTCTACCAAAATATTGACCATACCCTCTGGCTTTTAATAAATCGGCTAATCGATTGATGTAATCTTTAGAATCCAGAATTACCGCCCCATTCTGATTAGAATTATTTTGAAATCGTTGGCAGATTTCATCAGCTATTTNNTATTTCTTTTAAAAACTGATCTCGTTCTAGCTCAGGTCTTAATTCTAATTGTACAGAAGTTTGAGAGGGAAGAAGGTTAGTATTTTCTGTTTCCCCATCAATTCTGGCAATTTTAACTCCTTCCGCTTCTAAACTTTTAAAAGCTTCTTCACAAGCAGGTTCAGGTGTTGCGGTTAACAACACGATTCGCCGACCCTGTTTAAAAAAACCAAAAACTTTTGAAAGTGCCAAATAAAACAACAAACTAACTAACTGTTTGGCATCATATAAATGAAATTCATCAAAGATGATGGTTGCAAATTTGTTGTAAAAACTGCTGGCAATGTTAACTTGATCAAGTTGGTTATAGGCAAAGAATGTTGCATAATAAAACAAGTCTGGATTCGTTACTAATAAAACAGGTCGATTTGTCCCAATTTCAGGAAAAATGGTCGCAGGATTACGGAGTAAATTATAGATTTTTTCCCCTGGACGCGAACCCACTCTATTGTTAGGCCATGCTCGAACCTCTTTGGCAGAAGCAGAAATCACAAAATGATTCAATCCAGCATCACGAACAAACTTTTCTGCGGCTTCTTTCTGTTGATAAACTAAAGCATTGGTTGGTGCAATATAAATTGCTGTTTTATTCGGTTGATGCAAAATAACTGATAATCCGGCTTTGGTTTTACCTGTTCCAGTGGGAGCTAAATCAATAATAATGTCATGATCACGGGATTTAAGAAAGACATCAACTTGATGTTGAAGCACATTACCTAAAAATGTTAGTTCAGCAGGTAAATGAGAACAGGTTGCAATACTTTTTGGTTCCAATATCAAGGTTAATGGTTCACGATTCATTATTCAATCTTCCTCCACAAAAACATAAATTTGCTGGTATAATCCAATCTCCCATCTGCCATGCTGCTCCAGAAAAACGGAGGTTTTTAAGTAGGGATGTAGGAGGCATCGAAATTAAATCAAAAGACAAGAGATTTAACCCTGATGGTAAGTCAGCTACGCTTAAATATGCTTTACTGTCATACTCTGTTTCAGGTAAATAAATAATAGGCATTTGATTGAGTACCTTAATACGAACTTTGCTGCGAAATTTCCCTAAACGAATATATTCGGGTATTTCTCGTTCACCTAATACTAAAGTATGAAAATAATTACCTCGATCAATTAAACGTAAACGACCCGTTTGAGGATAGTTACTCGGTCGAAATGTATTCAATTTTTTACCCTGTCTCCAGAGTGGAACATCCTCACGAGCCGTTGCAACACGGTTATTTGTCATTGCATACCAATAAGCATCAGAAAGAGCATTAAATCGTTCAACTCGAAATGTTACTTTTCCTTCGGCTGGCCAAGCAGGTAAAATATAACATTCTTGAGCTAAAGGAACTAAATCTTCTTTATAAGTTGGTCTTCCTGTCGCTTTTCCTGTTAAACGATAGGGAGAATTTACCCAACCCATTGCATAGGCAAGTGCATAGTTACCAAACACTCCTTCGGTGTAGTAACAATCAGATAACTCTCTGGAGGCAAAAAACACAGGTTCAGCACACCATAATTCAATTAATCTTGCCTGTTTAAAAGAGATTANNAGGAGGTGTTACTGAATCAAAAAGGCTAAGTTGTTTAGCTTCAGGCATAATTTAACTCTCTGTTTCACTTGTGGTTTCTTTGCCTTTACTTTTCCGTTTTTTGGGCTCTGCTGTAGCGGGAACTTTTCGGAAGGTTTCATAGGATTGATTTAAACGTTTGAGAAAGGTTTCTCGGTCAGATTCTGACCAATGTTGATCAACATCAGCAATCAATTCAGTTAATTCAGTTTGAGAAAGTTGCACTGATATTCCTCGTTTATTAATCCAACTGGAAATCACTTGTTGAGTGGCAGTAATCACAGCGTTACTATCCAGGGGATGTTCTAATAATGCGGCTGAATGAGTTAGGTTTTCATACACACCTTGTACTAATTCCAGAGAGCTTGGCAGTTCAGTAATTCCGCCAAAAACACCCAAAATCTGATTTTCCATACGACCAATACGACTAGAAACAGCCCCATATCGACTGGTTAATAAAATATTGCCAATCGCATATCGTAACTCATCGTCTGTAACATCTTTGAGAGTAACAACATCGAGGAAATGAACGCCCGGTTTAATGTATTCACTGGTGTTTAAAGCGGTGGATGCAGTGCCTTTTTCATCTCGCATGGTTCCATTTTCAAAAAGGGCATTAATCGTGCGATCGCCAATGGTATCTGTAGCAGGTAAAATACTAAAAGCATCCTCAGTCCAAATTCGACTTTTCTGAGCACCTCCACCCCCCGCAGCAAAACCGTAGAGAAAGCAATCTATACACATTTCACAAGGGGCATTTGTATTGAGTGAACAAATCGATCCTTCTTTCGGATTTATGTGCAGCAAATCATAAGCGCGTAAAAATTCCCGTCCCCGACGACGGTCAGGAGCCGTTTGTTTGCGTTTTGTCATGACTAGACGGGGAATAATCTTTTTCGTATCTGTTACCCCAGCCTGCACAAATTCCCCACACATTGGCTCTCCGCTTCCTTCTGTCCGTAAAATTAATTCAGACAATGAAGTTCTTAAAACGACTAAACCAATGGTTCTTCCTTTGGGGAAGTTTTCATAAGTCGGGGCGAGAAACGAAGTTAACTGATTAATAGACATAGGATTCTCCTTTTAAAATTGATAAGCGGTGATTAATTGAATTAAGCGTTAGGATTTTCAGGTTGATTTTCAGGCTTATTTTTGAGTTGTTGACGAGCTTCTTCTAGGAAAAATAAGTAAGCTGCTTCTAAAGATTTTTGATCTACTAACAACTTTTCAGGTCTAGCTTGATAAACTTCTTCATACAGCTTCCTGATAACACTGTAATAGTTTTTAATTTGCTCCAGTTTAGTTTTAGTTCCTCCATAATCACTAATTCGATCCAAACGATGATGATATTCTTGTACAAGAGCCGCAAATAAAAACTCTAAATCCATATAGGATTTTTGGGAACGAACCTGTGATATAAAATTGGCAAAGGGTTCAACTTGGGCAGTCCGCTTAAATGAACTGCCTTGCAAATGAGCTTCAGCAGCAATTCGAGCGGCTTCCTTCAGATATTTCGTTAATAAACTGGCATTTTCATCTGGCATAAGAGTCTCCAATAATGTATTCAAAGGTTCACGAATTCGACTCCACATTAGAGCAATATTGGGTTCTTCTTGTTCGCGTAAAATCCAGCGTAGAAGAACATAGTACAAACTGAATGGCTGTGTGGCAGCACAAGCTAAGTCATACAGACAGTCATCAAATTTTTTCAAGTTTACAGTTGCTTGTACAAGATTACCCAAACATCCTAACCGCTTCAGAATAACTTCTGCTTCCTGACGGTTATAATGTCCAGATTGATAATTTTTAGTTGCCAGTAGAGGTTGTAGGGAACTGGGAATTCCTTCAACTTGTCCATAAGCATTTGTAGATGCTTCTACCTGCATATTAGAACTGAGAATAAAGGGAAATCCAAATTCTGATGATAGAGAAAGTTCTAAAGCTAATCTTAGAGATTTCAGTAATGCAATAGAAGAATTTGTATCCCCCCAAGTTAGAGGAATAATAACGGTTGTATGAACAAATTCTGGACGTTTTGGAAAAGCAAATCCAACTACTTTATCAGTTCTAAACTCAAAATTATTCTCTTTATACAATTTCAACCAATCAACGCTTACTGGCCCTCCATCGCCATTGGTTGCAGCCCAGTTTTGTAAACACTCCCGCCAGATTCTCAGAAGTTCTGGAGAAGAACCTTTTGGTAATGTCAAATGTAAGTAATAGGGAGGTTCTTTTTTAACACTGGGAAAGTTAGCTCCCACTGTCATTAATTGGTAAGCTAAAGATGTTATTGGTTCTGCCTGTCTTNNGCTTGGGTCGCTACTCATTCCACCCGGAAGACGATTAGAAAAAACTTGCACTTTTGTTCCAGTGGGCATTTCTGCTAAGTCTTCTGTTTCACTTTTTGTAGGCCCTAAAGAACAACGCTCTCTGGGATTAGCATTAATATATGCAGTTAATTCCTTAGACAAGTCTAATCCACTTACGAAAGGGCAATTCAAAGTTTGAGCAACAGCTTCAATTAATTCTTCAGAAACATCAGCCCCATTCTGCTGTTGTAAGCAATCTTTTCTCATCTGTAAAGATTCAAGAATCGCTGCTTTTACACCATCTAAACCTGTTTGAATAGCTCTAGCAGCAAATAGAGGTCGCCCATACTGAGCATCAAAGGCTTCAAGTGCAGATAATTGTTCTGGATCAAAACCAACATGAACACCTATTTTCTCCCAAACTNNGCTTCTGGAGAAAAGCCAACATGAACGCCTATTTTCTCCCAAACTTGATGAGTAGAAAGTTCTGGTTTAATTTGACGATAACTTAAATAAGCTGCTTTAAGTCCTTCTGCTAAAACAAATTCATCAGAGTTACTGATGGGAAGTAAACCAACGGAATCTGCATGATCTAATTCGGCTTGCTCAACTTTTTGTTTCCCCCATTTATTAATATCTGTCTGAACTTTATCAAGTTTAAAATTGGCTTTTTTCTTTTCTAATAAAGCCAAGACAGTAGTTAAAACTTCCTGATGATCATGCTGAATAGCGGGAGTACGGATTTTAATTCCGTCCTTGGTAGTTTTT
>DMPJ01000068.1:0-714 GCA_003456035.1 Planktothrix sp. UBA8402 | reverse complement strand
AATAGCCAGCGGCGTTAATCCATAAGTTCTTAAAACTTCATCACACGCACCTAATAATAAGGCGGTCATATAACCTCGATCTTCACTGACTCGAACTCGAAATAGGTGGCTTGATCTTCCTAACGCAACCGTAAGTTCTGTCTGAAGTTTTCGGAAAAGTTGCTCTTGGTTTTCAAGTCCTAAATCTAGTAAATCAGCCGCAATGAGTATCGCTGTTAGACGTTCAAGATCATCATCTTCTTGAGGCAAAAATACTGATCCATCACTAACATTATGACCAGAGTGGCGTTCAATTAAACATCTAACCAGTTCTAAATCTATTTCACTGGTAATTAAACTTGCAATGTCAGCTTGTTCTAGTTGTTCTTGCAAAAAGATTTTATCTCTAGCTAACTGTTTAACTTTGCGACCAGAAGGATCAATTTTGTTGAGGTCATGAACTGCGGTTGCTGCTAGTAAAACAGCCCGTTTTTGCTCTGCAATTTTAGCAAGCTTACTAACAGTTAGAACAAACTGACAAGCAGAATCAAAGTGTTCTGCTAGAGTTCTACCCTTTCTGATTCCAGTTTGATGATGATCACCATGAAGCTCATAGAGTTTAGGACGAATTTCGCTAAAATAGCGTTCTTCTAAACTTTGAGGAGGTCGGTTCAACAATCGAAGACGATTTGACATCAAAAATGCTCCTATTGTTAGGGCTGTTGATCCATGAAA
>DMPJ01000203.1:675-3612 GCA_003456035.1 Planktothrix sp. UBA8402 | reverse complement strand
TTCCGATTGATATTGTGAAACGTACTATTGCTGATGCTCTAAAAGATATTATTTTTGCTCCGCTTTTTCCTCGCCCTTTCATTGCTAGTGCAGAGCGAACAGGTGTTGCTATTTTTCGTAAAGAGTTAAATTTTGCCCGGAATCGCTTGCTTGAAGAAATGACCCAGACTGGTAAGAATATCAATCCAATGGAGCTTTTATTCAAAGTTTATGACGATTACGCCCTACCAATTAAGAAAAATGTAGATTTTATCCGACAACTTGAAACCCTGGTCAAAAAAAGTAGTTTTATTGCCGATAATTACCCAGATATATTAGTCGATTTTGCTAATATTATTGGGGGTGAATATACCATTACCCAAAACGACGAACTTTACTATGTACCCAAGGGTAAACGAATTAAACTTTCGATGGATGAAAGTTCTAGTGCTGTGCGTTCTTTATTAGATATTGGTTTTTACCTGCAACATGAAGCGCAAAAGGGTGATTTACTGATGATAGACGAACCCGAACTTAATTTACACCCCGAAAATCAGCGCCGTGTTGCTCGAATTTTGGCTCGATTAGTTAATATTGGAATTAAGGTTTTTATCACAACTCACAGCGATTATATTGTTAAAGAATTGAATACCTTAATCATGCTTAACCATGATAAACCCCATATTAAACGAATTGCTGAACAAGAAGGTTATAAACAAGTAGAACTAATTGCTTATGATCAAATAAAAGTCTATATTGCAGAAGCAGCACTTATAAAACTAGATGGGAGTCAGAAAAAAACAAAATGCCAAACTCTAACACCCGCAGATATTAACCCAGAACTTGGGATTGAAGCTCGAAGTTTTGATCCAACAATTGAAACAATGAATCGAATTCAAGAAGCGATTGTCTGGGGTGCAGAGTAATGTCTGATATTGCTATTCTGAAAGAGATGATCAAAGAAACTGCTACGGTAGCATTAGAAGGTAACGACAAAAAAAAGAAAGTTATACTCAGAGAACCTCCACCTGCAAACTATTCAGTAACAATTGATAAAATGCCTAATGATGATGAGGTCATTATTATCAAATGCGATACTTTTAGCTCACCTGATAAAGTTTTTCAAGGAAATAACGGTGAATGTAAGCGTGCAGATTTTGTTATTATTGCTAATACTCAGAAACAAAAGGTGATTCTCTGTATTGAAATGAAAGGAGGAAAAGGAGGATTAGAAAAAGAAATCATCCAACAGCTTAAAGGAGCACAGTGTTTTGTTGCTTATTGTAGGGAAATAGGTCAGTTATTTTTTGGGAATGATCGAAATTTCCTCAAAGGTTATGAGTATCGTTTTATTAGTATTAAGGATATTAGTATTTCTAAGAAACCATCACGGACTAAAAAAGCTATTCATGATCGTCCAGAGCAAATGCTAAAAATTAGTTCTCCGAAACAACTTAAATTTGATCAGTTGCTATAAAAATAAGATCCTGAAATACTTCTCAAAATTCTTCCATAGTTTTGATTCTTAATAAAATCTCTAACTTTTAAATTATGTTTTAATGAATCAAGACAGAATATAATCAATACAGCACAGTTACGGGTTAACTAAATGGCAATTTTACATGGAAGTTGGTGCATGACGTCGAAGGGGTGTTTTTTCCTTTGGGGAGAAACCTGGCGACGAGTCCCGTCGGAGTCCTTTTATTCAGAACCAATTTTTCCCTATCCTTTTGCTTTAAATGATACAGAATTATTGACTCAACCATTGTTAAAAAATATTGGGTTATCAAATATTCCATCCCAACAAATTATAGCGTTACCAACAGATATTTCTGAATCTGGGGAACTGACTCCGATTTATTCTGCTACAACTAATATTCCTAAATCCTATCTTTATCCTTGGCAAATTACGGGGATTTGTCTTAATCCTAGACAAGCGTTTCAATTTTTACAATCTCTACCCTTGAATACCGTTATAACATCTGATTCCGACCTGGGAGAAGATTTACGTTTTTGGTCACATATTGCCCGTTGGAGTTTAGATTTATTAGCCCGATCTAAATTTTTACCCGGATTAATTAAACAATCTGATCAAACTATTATATCTCAATGGCAACCGCTTCTTGATAGTGCTATTGATCAAGCTCGATTATTACGTTTTGCCCAACAAATGCCAAGGGTTTGTCGAGTGTATCAGGAGTTAATAGCAGGTGATAGTTTAGCGATTAATTTACCCCTATCTGCTCAGGATATTATTATTAATTTTTTATCGGTAATCATTGATCAACAGGTGAGAAATATAGCTAAAGAAGTTGATCAAAAAGCGATTGTATCACTTCCAATTTGGCAAAAATGGTTAAAGAGTTTAGGAGAAAAAGAAAATACTATTAATGCCGAATTAACAGAAATAGAATCCCTGGAAACTACTTTAAAAAATTGGACTGCTCCCCTACAATATTCTTTATCTGAACAAAATCTATTTTCTACGGCTTTTCATTTACATCCTCCCACGGAATATAATCCAAATTGGCAATTAGAATATTGTCTACAAGCTATTGATCAACCTGAATTTATTGTTAATTCTAATATTGTTTGGAATCATCCTGTTGACTCGTTTAATTATCGAGGGAGAACCATTAAACATCCCCAGGAAACCCTGTTAAAAGGCTTAGGATTGGCTTCAAAATTATATCCGGTGATTGAAACCAGTTTACAGCAAGCACGCCCCCAAAGCTGTAGTTTAAATCCTTTACAAGCTTATGAATTTTTGAAAAGCTATGCTTGGCGTTTTACTGATAGTGGTTTAGGGGTAATATTACCTCCTAGTTTGGCAAATAGAGAGGGTTGGGCGAGTCGATTAGGATTAAGTATTAAAGCAGAAACGCCTAAATTAAAAACTAATGAAAGATTAGGTTTAAAAAGTCTATTAAACTTTAAATGGCAATTATCAATTGGTGG
>DMPJ01000203.1:359-605 GCA_003456035.1 Planktothrix sp. UBA8402 | reverse complement strand
AATGACTCTTTCTTTAGAAGATGCTTTACGGTTATCAACGGGAGATAGTCAAATGATTGAAAAATTACCTGTTGTTAATTTTGAAGCGGGGGGAAAATTACAGGAATTATTAAATACTTTAACTAATAATCGTAACTCAGAACCGATTCCGAATCCTAAAGATTTTCAAGGGGAATTACGACCTTATCAAGCTAGGGGTGCAGGTTGGTTGTCTTTTCTAGAACAATGGGGTTTAGGTGCTTGTTT
>DMPJ01000203.1:0-344 GCA_003456035.1 Planktothrix sp. UBA8402 | reverse complement strand
ACAAAATAGTTTAGAAAATCCGGTATTATTGGTTTGTCCAACTTCGGTTTTAGGAAATTGGGAACGAGAGGTTAAAAAGTTTAGTCCAACCCTAAAAGTTATGGTTCATCATGGGGATAAACGCGCTAAGGGTAAGAATTTTGCTAAAATAATTCAAGATAAAAATTTAGTGATTACCAGTTATCCCTTAACCTTCCGAGACGAGAAAGAATTGCAAGGAGTAACTTGGCAAGGATTGGTATTAGATGAAGCCCAAAATATTAAAAATCCCAAAACCAAGCAGGCCCAATCCATAAAATCTTTTAAAGCCTCTCAAAAATTAGCATTAACAGGAACACCAATTG
>DMPJ01000363.1 GCA_003456035.1 Planktothrix sp. UBA8402 | reverse complement strand
CCCGAAGGCGATCGCAAAAACCAAATAAACCCAGTTTCTAATTAAGAGGGCGGGTTTATTAAAATTTCTGTTAATTAACAAATATTGACGCGAACAGTTGAGAGAGGGCGGGTTTATTCAGATTTCTGCTAATTAACAAATATTGACGCGAACCCGCCCCTACAGTTTGGGTAATATTAAGATAATTAGGGGGATTTAGAATCAATCTGATTTGTCATTACTAAAAGGTAAATCCTGATTAACAGAATCAATTTCCTGTTGTTCCATATCGTTAATTCGTCCGATATAAGATTGTAAAATTTTAGCCAAACGTTGATCGTAGAATCGGTGTAAACTATAATTTGCTGTGGCTGGAAAACCTCGACGTTTTTTATGACGTCCTCCCGCACCCGGATCAAAAATTGAAATCCCGTTATTAATTGCCCATTCAATTGGAGAATAATAACAAGCATCAAAATGTAAACAATCAATATCTTGAACACTTCCCCAATAACGACCATATAAACGATCGCCTTTAGTTAAACAAAACGACATTCCCATCGGTTGATGTTGAGTAGTATCATCAAAAGCCGCAACAAATAACACCCGATGCCGATAATTATGATGCAATTGTTCAAAAAACCTGCGGGTTAAATATTTACTTCCCCACCAACCAAACTTATCACAGGTACTAGCATAAAATTCATACATTTCCGAAAAAAAGGCTTTAGGAATTTGATCTCCCGTGTAGGTTTGTAAGTTTAATCCGGCTTGGGTAACGGCTTTACGTTCCCGTTTAATATTTCGCCTCTGATTAGCATTAAAACCTTTTAAATAATCATCAAAAGTTTCATATTCTTGATTCTTCCAAATATAACTATGGTGTAACCAAGAAGCAAACCCAAACTTTTCTAACATCGGTTTCCACTCTGGATCAACATAGAGAAAATTACAGCCAGAAATTTTATTTTCAATACAAAATTGATCAATTGAATGCACCATTAAACCCGTAATTTCTTCTTCATCTTCTCCGGGTGCAATCATAAATCTATACCCTTCTGCTGGAGTAAAAGGCGACATTCCTAATAGTTTGGGATAATATTCAATTCCTAATTGATGGGCCACATCTGCCCATTGATTATCAAACACAAATTCCCCCCGACTATGCCCTTTTACATATAAAGGCGCAATTCCCACCAACTGTTGATCCCGCCATACGGTTAAATGATGGGGTAACCAGCCCGTGCGTCCAGTAGCACTCCCCGATGATTCAATATTATGCAACCAATCCCATTCAAAAAAGGGCGTGATTAAGGGTTGAGCAAGGGCATCCCAGGCCGTCTGTGGGACTTGGGCAACCGTATTAATCCAACGGGTAGAATAGGAGGAGGTTAAGGGTTTTATCATGGGATTTCAAAAATGATCAGGGATGCTTCTTCATTATTTAGGGTAATCGAATTTACACAAAAATGGGAAAGGACAAGATTATCAGTCAGTTAATACTTGATAATGTAAAAATACTTCTTGTCCAATGGTTTTTACCTCCAATAATTGCAAGCGAGGGGCGACGGCGGATAAAAAGCCCTCTCCATCGGCGGGGGTAGGAGAATTTTTACCACTTAAAATTAAGGGACAAATGGTTAACCAGAATTGATCAATTAGGTTTTCTTTTAACAGGGAAGCCACCAGTTGACCTCCTCCTAATATTCCTAATTTATTTAAGCCTAATTTTTGCAATTGTTCAAAAGCTGTGAGCCAGTCAATTTGATGATCATTATTATCAGCAATAATTATATTTTCAAACCCTTCTGTATTATTCCATAATTGTTTACCCTGATTTGTTGTCAGTAACCAATGGGGAACAGATTGTTTAAAAAAACGGTAATTTAGATTAATATTTCCCGAAGCAGATACAACTATTTGTATCGGTTGAGGCGGTTTTTTTTGCTGTTTTCGGTATTCTAATAATTCGGGAGAGGTGATTTTTATAGTAGTTTGATAGGCGTTTAATGTTCCCGCACCGAATAAAACCCCATCCATTTGTGCCACTTGTTTTTCTAAATGTAGTTTATCTTGTTCTGAACCAAAACGAGCAGGCGATCGCATTTCATCAGAAATTTTACCATCCGCACTCATCGCTAAAATTACCGTTGTCTGAGGTCGGTTAACCACCTGTTGAGGATTCATAAATTTAATTCGCAACCAGCATCAATGATACACCCACAGTAAGCACCGCTTAAGTGTTTACAACTTCTTGATATTCTTTGTGTCTCAGTGTCTTTGTGGTTAAATTAAGTTTTAAAATCCTTAACAGTTTAGCTGATTAACTAACAGGATGACTTTTGGCAATTCTCAATTCTTTTTGAATAGAAATCGCTTTTCCTAAAGAGGAAATTGCTTCAGGATATTGTTTTAACTTCGACAATAAAGACCCTCGATAACGCCAGGTTTCCGCATCATCAGACTGACAGGAAAGAGCCGCATCATAGCAAACTAAAGCTTCAGGATATTGCTCTAATTTTTCTAAACATATCCCTTTACAACGCCATGCTTCTGATGAATCAGGTTTTAAATTAATCGCTTGTTCATAAAGAGCGATCGCTTCCGAATATTGTTGTAATTTAACTAAAATTTCTCCACATTCAAAACAAATTTCATAACTATCAGGTTTAATTTCTATGGCTTTTTTGTAGGAATCTAATGCTTCAGAATATTGGTTTAATTTCCCTAAAATATTTCCTTTAATTTTGAATAATTCAAAATTATTAGGGTTTAAACTCAAGGCTTTTTCTAAGGATTGTAATGCTTCTTGNNAAAGCGGATAAAGCATTGGCTTGATTTAACCATAATTCTGATTTATTAGGATTGAGTTTAATCGCTTGCTCATAAGATGCGATCGCTTCTTCATACCGTTCTAACTTTGCTAAAACATTGCCTCGATTATGCCGGGTTTCATATTTATCAGGAGCAATTTCTAAGGCTTTATTATAGGATTCTAAGGCTTCATCAAACCGTTTAAATTTTCTCAACAACGCCCCGCGATTATGCCAAGATTCATAATCATTCGGTTTAATTTTAATCGCTTGATCATAGGATTCAATCGCTTCTGCATACCGTTGTAACCGCACTAAAATATTACCTCGATTATACCAATTTTCATATTTTTGCGGTTGTAAACTAACACATTGATCATAAGCAAATAACCCATCCTGATAGCGTTGTAATTTAACTAGAACACCAGCTTTTTTATACCAGGCTTGGTCTAATTTATAATTAGCTGCAATCGCTTTTTCTAAACAATTTAAAGCCTCTTTTAACTGACCTTCTATGATCAAAGATTCTGCTTTTTTTAAATAATCATCAGCAATCATTAACTCAGAAGATTCTTCAGATTCAGCAGTTATAACTACATCAGAAATAACTAATTTTTCGGGTTCAGAATATTTTGATAACCCATTCAAAGAAATTAATTTCTTTGTTTCTATCGGTTTTTGTTGTAATTCTTTTAAAGACTCCTCANNTTTTAAAGTTTGGTCTTTCATCTCTTGAACCTCAGAAATCATTCCCTGTAACCGGAATACAAATTGGGATTTAAGGGTTTCTACTTGTTCAATAGAAGTTTTAGAAAGTTTAGCTTCTCTGGTTAAAAAATCAATGGATTCCTGGGCGGTTTGTATTTGTATTTCTAATTCTTTAATTAACTGTTGATAACGCTGTTTAGAGGCTTTTAATTGTGCTTCTAAATTATCAATTCTGTTTAACTGTTTTTGAGCTTGAGCGACAATCTCTTTAACTATCAAACGACGCACTAACCAAAAGAATAAAATTGTCACACTGGGAATTAATGTAGCGACAATTAATAAGGTATTTAATAAAGTAATTGTCTGACTAAACTCATAATTTAACGCCGAAGCCGGGCTAATTTGGGCAACAGAAATAGGGGTTGTAATTTGGCTTTGGGCTTCACCCTGACCGATTTTAACTAATTTTGCTAACCAAGTTTGATCGAGTATATTTGAGGAAAATTCCGTCGAACTAAAAGATGGACTTCCGATCATTTCGGGCATACTAACTGCTAAACTAGGAGCTAAGGCGATCATCTCAACCGCATCAGCCGATTGACCCGACTCGGAAGCATTGGGTAAAGGACTTGTAGCTTCAGGAATAGGACTCGCTTGAATACCAGAGTCTTGAGCAACAAGAGCCGCTAAAGTTAAAAAGGTAACTGTCGATAACCGCATAAGTGTCAACTCGTTTAGGGAAAGTGCTGCTCTATATTACGAATTGACGTCGCTTAATCAGGATTTTGCAGCAGAAACCCGGTTTCTAAAAGAAACCGGGTTTCTGCTTTTCTAATTTTTAAACCCGAGCCAAAACAGGCTGTTTAATTTGAGAAATGGTAGACTCAGATTCCGTATTTGTACAATAGACTTCACAGGAATTATTCGGGCTTTCAATTAATTTAACTTTATGCAATTGCGCCCCTAAATCTTGAATCGGTTTTTGCAATAAATCTCGGATATGAACCGCAATATTTTCCGCCGTTGGTACAACTTTAGAAAAATAGGGAATATCTTTATTTAAAAACGTATGATCAAAGGGTTCCACAACATGATCATCAATCGCTTTTTGTAACCCTTCTAAGTCTACAATCATCCCCGTCCGAGAATCAACTTTTCCTTTAACTGTTACTTCTAAATGGTAATTATGACCATGACCGTTAGGACGGGCACATTTGCCATAAATTTCACAATTATCCTCAAAACTGAGGTCGGGATGGGCTAACCGATGGGCGGCGCTAAAATGGGTACTAATAGTTAGATAGGCTTCCATGTCGTTTCCTTGATAATCGGCCCAGAGTTCGGGATGTTCAAATAATTGAATATTCGTTAGGGGAAGATGGGGGGCCAACCGATGCCAAATAGCCTGGGCCAGAGCTTCCGTAGTGGGTAAGGTTTGCTGAAATTCCGGCCAAACATCATTGAGATAGGAAAAGTCTAAATGGTCGGTGACTTCCCGTTTCAAGGTGTGTTTGACATCGGACAGGTTCAATACCATCCCATATTCATCGAGTTCTCCCACCATTGACACATACAAAACATAGTTATGTCCATGTCCAGGGGCGCGAGATGTGGGGCCAAATCTCTCCAGGTTCTCGGCGGCGCTCAATTCGGCCAACCAATACCGATGACTCGCGGAAAACTGCGCCCGACGGGTGATCACACATTCCATAAAATCCCAGCCAGACGGATGTTGTTAAGTTATATTAACTTAATTTTAAGCTTTTACTATCACTTTTTATTTTTAAATGCGATCGCAACTTCATCAGAATTTACAGAGAAATCGTNNATAACGGTCAGAAACCCGATTTCTTGGGCTAAACGGAACTAGGGTTATGATGCTCACAATTATCATTACGAACCGACTTCCTGCAATGTTTTGAGATCTTCTTGAAATTCGGCTACATCATAATGAACACAAAGACCACGATCAGCCAGTAATTTCTGAAATTGCATTCGATGTATTCCGAGTAATTCACTCGCTTTTCCTAAGCTAATTTTGTCTTTTTGGAACAGCATGNNTAAAAGTTCCTGTTCTGATAAGCCACTAGCTTGTATAATTTCATCTGAGACTAACATACTCATGGTCGTTACTAAAGTTTTGTTTAAATTATAGCAATTTTAGGATTTTTATATTTTAACCGATATTCCAAATTTCTTGTAAATCTAATACAAACCCCGGAAGCACATCTTCCCCCGATAAATTAACTGGAGATTGTAAAATCTCTACTTCTTTTCCTAAACGATAGATTTCTACTCGCTGATTTTGAGGGTCAATCAACTTTAGATATTAGGAAATCTTTTTCATTTCTTCCTGGGCTTCTCGACGGGAACCCGAAGCCATTCTAAACATTTCTTGA
>DMPJ01000187.1:3309-3508 GCA_003456035.1 Planktothrix sp. UBA8402 | reverse complement strand
GTTTTTAGCTGAGAATGAATTAGTAATTACTCAAGAGATGCGATCGCACTTTAACCAATTATTTAATAGACTTTCACCTATTGAACAACAAATCGTTTTAAAATTAAGTCAATTTGAGCAACCCTTATCCAGAGAAACATTGAGAGAAAGTGTAGAATTATCATCAACGGATTTAATTAATGGGTTACAATCTTTACAA
>DMPJ01000187.1:2691-3192 GCA_003456035.1 Planktothrix sp. UBA8402 | reverse complement strand
AAAACATTTACAGATTTCATATAAAAAACTTTTGTCAAGATTAAAATTATTTATTTGCTGAATTATCAAAAGGATTAAGCAATTTTAAATCGGTAATCCAACGAAAATTATTAGTCTCGATTAGGAAGGGAACGATCTTGACGAATTTCTTGTTGCCATTTTTGAGGATTTATTTTAGAATAGACATTGTTTTTTGCTAATTTATTTAAGGCTTCAGACATTTTTTGACCATTAGATTTAGTTGCATTCGTTGATATTTCTTCTTCTAAAAAAGTAATTTTAACTTCAACTGAACTATCTAAGTTAATGTCGGGAGTTTGATCCAGCCATTGAATAGAATTGTTTTTTAAAATAGCATTGAAAGTTTTTAGCATGATTTTTTCACTAATTAATAAGTTGATAATTCTGGGAAGTCCCCACAATAAACCTAAACTAATAATTATATAGCAATCCCCGCCGAGGTGGTAATATTTTATCGTCGGGGTGGCGTCCCTCCAAAGC
>DMPJ01000187.1:746-2681 GCA_003456035.1 Planktothrix sp. UBA8402 | reverse complement strand
GCGACGACACCCGCTCCACAGACCGCCTTCTTCAATCTTTACAAAATTTACAATTTTTTGTGTTTGCACCAACCTATACTGCTAAATGTAGGCTATTGCGGGATCATGTTGAACCGGAATTCAAAGCGTCAACGTCTATCCTCCCCAAAAGTGAGCCATACAACCTCACGATGGAATGTCTACCGCCATCAAATTAACAATTTTGGATCAAAAACGATTTTAAATTTCGGGTTAAGTTCAAAGAACATCCCAAGTCCTAAATCTTTGCATCCTCAGTGNNAAGGAATATATTCTCATGTCCACCAATAGAAAAAAACGCCCTACTCCTGCTGCCCGTCCTGCTTCTGCCATTAGTGAAAAGGTAAAAGTTACGGTTTCTTTAACTGCTGATTCTGCTCAACAGGTAGAGGCGCTCGCCAAGGAATTAGGAGTATCAAAATCAGAATTATTTGAACGTCTGACTAAAGAACATTTAAACCAAGCGACCCCTGGGGAAGAAACCGCAGTAACTGTTAACGTAGAATCTCCTGCACCTGCACCTGCAACTGATGATACTGCCTTAAAACAGGAGATTGAAGTCCAAGCTAATACAATTCAAGAGTTAAAACAGCAACTTGTCAGGGTATCCGAGTTAGAGGCGCAACTGGCAGAAACTGTTGCTGCCGAAAACTATGAAGATTTAAAACAAGAAGCAGAACAACAAAAACAAACTATTGCTGATTTACAACAACAACTAGAACAGAAGGTAGCACAAACCGTTGATAAAGAAACGTATCAGGCTTTACAAGAAGCATCTAAAGAATATCAATCAACAATTGCTCAATTACAAACTCAATTAAATCGAATTCCTGAGTTAGAGCAACAATTAACAACAACTATTCCCGCAGAAACTTACCAAGCCTTGCAACATGAGTTAGAACAGGAACGAAATACCAAAGCGCAATTGAGTCAGCATATTGAAGCCCTGGAAAAAGAACTTAACGAAAGCAATAGTTCTCTGGGTCAACTCCAAATTAAACAGGATAAAATTTCTGAATTGGAAGCAAAGTTAGCTCATAGTATTTCAGCAGAAAATTATCATAATTTGGAATATCTCTGTGCGGCTCAAAAAACACAAATGGCAACTCTGGAACAAAATTTAGCCAGTTTAATTTCCACTAAAACCCAACATCAAGGAACTGCTAGTACAACAACTAATTATGATGCCATAAAAAACTATTTGCAAGAGCAAGATGATTTAATTAACGTTTTGCAAAAACAGGTTTTAGAACTGCAAGGGTTAGCTTCCTTTGGAGAATCTCAACTATCCAAATGGCGAAATCGCACGTTCAACGGTTAAGGTTAACACAAACACCCTTAGATATGAAACCCTCTAAGGGTTTAACCTACTAAACAATATTAAAATAAATTGGATTTTTCCGGTTTTTTGACCGAATCATTAACACGATAGGTGTAACTAAAGTTTACATTGACACTCTCACCGTCTGAAGACACGCTCGATTCTAACTTCAACCTGGATACTTGCTCTACCAGGCTTTCACCAAGAGGAGTAGAGGTTTCCAGTCCATTAGCGTTACTTTGGGGATGCCCTCCCCTAGCTTGTTTACCAAGATTTAGAATATTAATTGCAGCATTTGTATCTCTATGTAACTCACATCCACAATTACAAATATGGGTGCGNNCCCCGCCACTGGAAATGATTTTAGTTCCGGGGAGTCGAATAAACCCTTTAAAACCCTAAAAAAAGCCCTTTCCCAAGCCCAGTCTGGAACCACAATTTACCTAGAACCAGGAACTTATAATAGTTTAAGTGGTGAAACCTTTCCCCTTACCCTCGCGGATGGTGTAATAGTCATCGGGAATGAGTCAGGAAAAGGCAGTGGCATTTTAATCGAAGGCAATGGACTCCATAGCAGTAGCAGTGCTGGGAGTCAA
>DMPJ01000187.1:0-735 GCA_003456035.1 Planktothrix sp. UBA8402 | reverse complement strand
AGAGTTTGGATTGAATCCCAATCTCCGATAATTGCTAATTCTACCTTTACCCGATGCAAACGAGAAGGGATTTATGCCGTCGGTTCGGGAAATCCTCGAATCAGCAATAGTATTTTTGTGCAAAATGAGGGCTATGGAGTCTCTGTTGAAGGGGATATCAAAGGCGAAATCGGAGGAAATACCTTTGAAAACACCGGATATGGGATTTCCCTGAAAAATCAAGCCGCTCCGTTAATTCGGGATAATGCTATTGTCGAAAACCGTTCCGGGATATTAATTGCCGGGGACTCCCAACCGATTTTGCGCCAAAACCTAATCGAACGCAATAGCGGGGATGGGGTGGTAATTATGAATCAAGCTACACCGGATTTAGGAACCGCCCAAACCCCAGGGGGAAATACAATTCGCAATAATGGCGGTTTTGATGTCCAAAATGCCGGAACTGCCAGCTTAACCTCCTTTGGAAATATTCTTAGTCCGAATCGCGTTAAAGGAAATATACAAGTCGTGACTCAAAGCGTACCAACAGCCGCATCTGCAACCCTGTTTGTTAATTCGGCTACCGGGAATGATTCAGCCTCCGGCGGTCAATCTACTCCTTTAAAAACCATTGCTAAGGCTATTATCAGTGCCCAGTCGGGAACCCTGATTCAAGTCGCTCCTGGAAGCTATAACGCGGCTACGGGGGAAGTGTTTCCCCTAATTGTGCGCTCAGGAGTCACCATTGTGGGGAAA
>DMPJ01000280.1:5401-10029 GCA_003456035.1 Planktothrix sp. UBA8402 | reverse complement strand
GTAATCGCTTGACGAATCCACCAGTAAGCATAGGTCGAGAATTTATATCCCCGCATGGGATCAAATTTTTCGACACCCCGTTCTAAACCGAGAGTTCCTTCTTGAATTAAATCCAAGAATTCCATATTGCGTTTTTGGTATTTTTTGGCAATGGACACCACTAAACGCAAGTTGGCTTCGATCATTTTTCCCTTAGCCCGACGTCCTTGCTCCAGGCTGGTTTTCAGTTCGTCTGCGCTCATTTCCAGCGCCTCAGACCACTCTTGCTGACTAGGTTCGTGGCCCAGTTGTTCTGCGAGAGTGTGTTTCACCTCCAACTGTTGCATCATTTTCTGTACCTGCTTACCGTAGGTAATTTCTTGCTCCCGTGTCAGCAAAGGGACGCGCCCAATTTCATGCAAATAGGTACGAACTGTATCAGTGGTTGCAGGTCGAGCATTTCTGGAAGCGGCTTGATCTTTGTATTTAGTATTGACAGTTGGCATGGGTATGAATTACACTCCTAAAACAGAATTTACAGGGGTAGCAAATTTTTCTCATCTCTCTACAGGAGGTTATACAGGACTTGAATCTTGGGAAGGGTTCTAAGTCTTGTTTGGCTCTGTTAATGATGAAAATTCTGTCAATTCCTTTTTTTCGCTGGGATTGAATGGTTTTTCTTTAGGGTCTAGGGCTAATATTTGCTTAATATCTTTAAAAAGAGCGTTTTCTTCCTAGTTTTCCCCAAAGTTACATAAATTAATCAGGCTATTAGGTCGCCAACCTAGGCTCGGCTTAGATAACAGAATCAATTTCACCCTCCATCTCCTGCTTCCGGTTCAGGGGAAGCTCAGTTTCGTTGACGTTAATATATGTCCTCAATCTTATTATGACATACAACTAGGGTTAAAAGTCAAGGGTTTCATTCATGGCAGAACCTCCTATTATAGCAGGTTTTAATAGTGTATTTTTATAATGCCCTAATATCTTCGATAATACAACTGTAGTAATTGAGTAATAACCGAACTCTCAGATGTCGGTTGAGGGTAAGGGTGGGTGTATAGCTTCTCCCACGCACCTTTACCCGTCAATAAATTAGACTACGACGAGATTGGGACTACTTACTGACCAAGTTTCCGTAAGTTGACTATTGCCAAATAGTGGCGGTGTATAAGAGGTAATCCCAATCGGTCGATTTAAGTGGGAATCAGGGCCGACAAATATGTTAGAATTGGGGTTATTGGGATTAGAAATAGCAACACCTGTTAGGGGATTATAAGCTAAAATTGCCCCGATATTATTAGCACCTTCTCTGGTATCAAAACCCACTGTATAAACATTACCATCATTCCCAAATGTTAACCCACCCAAAAAGTTACTACTGGGGGAAGTCCCTAAATAATTTGTGGAAATACTATTTAATAATTCACCCGTTAATAAATCATAATTTTTGATTCCTCCGGCGAAATCACTAACTGCTAAACTGCCATTATTGGGATTTAAAGCTAACCCTAATAAACTAACAAAACCCGCCCCATCACTAGCGGCTTCTGGTGTGGCAAAAACACTACTCTGTCCGACCGCATCATAACGCAAAATTTGACTCGATAAACCTTTGCTAAAATCGGCTTTTCCATTTACCGCCACACTGCCTTGAGTCGTAACATATAAATTGCCATCGGGTGCAAATAATAACCCATTGGGGCCATTTAATCCGCCTGCTTGTTGATTTCCAAAGGCAAATACATCTAAAAATTCACCCGTTTTTCCGTTATAGCGAAGAATTTGATCTNNCCAAATACAGCCCCATAGGGACGTAATAAACCTCCGGTTTCATCAATGGTTGTATTGGCATTATCTCCAATAAATTCATCAATAAAAACTCCTGTTATCCCATCATATCGTAAGACAGCAGATGCCCCTAATTCTGAGGAAGTTGCGGGTTTATCTCCACTGGTGACATAAATATCATTAACAAAATCTCCATTCCCATCGGGCCCAATAATAGGGGTATCTGGTGCAAATAATCCCCCACTTTCGGCTGGAATAAACTCCCCTAAATAATTGCCCGTTGTCCCATCATAACGAACTATATTGTTGCCATCACTATTAGTGATTAAAAAACTCTGACTATCGGGAATAAATTGGGGTTGAGTTTGGGTAATATTACTAATAAAGCTATAACCATTAACAGCAGATGGTAATACCTCTAAATTAATTGTAATTTCTGATAAGTTGGGATTTAGTTTGAGAATTTGTTGAGTTAGATTCTGATTCAGAATTCGCCAAGAATCACTTTCATTCGGATATTGAATTAAAGCCTGATCAATTTGTTGAATCAGGACAGGGGAAAGATTAGGAGAATTATTAATTTTATCAGTATAACTGACATTAATATTTAACCGATTTGAGCCTTGATGCTCAATTAAATAATCCTTTAAAACAAAATCGGATTTGATCAGATTAGGATCAACTACGGGAAGTAAATTAGCTATTTGGGATGTTTCTACCATGATTAACCTCTGTAGTAATATTGTAAGCAGAGAAAATATCAATTAAGATTTTTAGATATTAACACTATATAGTTTTATTTTCAATAACAAATATTAAAAATGTCTTGATTTCTTGATAGATTTTTGCTACAATAGATAACTATAGTTCCAAATTGGAATTTTTCACTTTCTACCCTTTTTAAAAACCCAAATCATCTTTTGCTAAAGCCGCCGCTTTTAAGACTTTTTCATCTGATTGTTGTGTCCAATCAGTTTCTCCAATTTCCTGATAAAATGTTTCATCATAGGGACGAGTGCGAACTACAACGGGCATCGGGACAGCATGACCTAAGACTAATGCTTGTTGTTTGGAATCTAATTTTGATAACACCGACCGCAAACTTTGTCCCCCAGAAACCCCGGTAAAAATCGCATCAATATCTTTATCATCGTTTAATAAAGCGGTAATTCGAGTTCCCACTTGAGACATCACTTCTGCATCAATACCAGAGGGACGTTGGTCAACAATTAAGAGGGTAACAAAATATTTTCGCATCTCTCGCGCAATAGTTCCAAAAATAGTAGAACGTACAATAGCAGGATCTAAAAAACGGTGAGCTTCTTCAATCGTAATTACCAATTGTGTCGGACGGTCTACGGGATTTTTAGAGGCTAAAAAATTCTCGGATTTTTTAACATAAGCGTGATGAATACGACGAGTGATCATGTTAGTTACTAACATATAGGATAGCATATCTGATTGCGATCCAAACTCCACCACGACATTTTTTCCCGCGTCCAAAGATTGTAATATTCTATCTACATAGTTAAACGGACAAGTAGGACGCATATATTTTAAATTATCCATCCGTAGTAATTTCCGTTGGAGTGCCATAATTGAACCTTTATGTCCGCGACGTTCATCACAAAATAGTTGAATTTCTTCATTAGTCATTGATAACAATTGAGAAATCCAAGAGGAGCCAAATTCACTACGGAGAATATTAGCATTATCAATACTGGCTTCGGAAAGATTTAATTCCCGTTGTACTAACATAATATCTTCTACCTCAATTTGAGCATAGCTTAGATATAATTCCTGTGCATCTTTAATCCCTCGCCGTCGGCTAGATTCTGGATCAAGCGTATACACTTCTACTTGACCAGGAAACAGTTGTCTTAACCCTTTAACGGTACTAAATTGTTTACCCTCCGATACCGCTTCCCAGCCATACTCTGAGTGCATATCAAAGATTAAATTAACGGCGGCTTTCTTCTTAATAATTCCCGATAATAATAACCGGGTTAAAAAGGATTTTCCGGTTCCCGATTTTCCGAAAACTCCGTTACTGCGTTCTACAAACCGATCTAAATCTAAACAAACTGGCACATCCATATCTAGGGGTTTACCGATGGCAAAATTGCGCCGGGTGGGGTCATCTTCCCAACCAAAAATGATTCTAAAATCCCGTTCACTGGCTTCATAAACCTGGGAAAAATGCACGGGAATGGTTTTTACTGGTAATAGTTCAATTTCACTGTTATTGGTTTGGGTTTGGAATGAGGCGATCGCGGATTTTCCATTATTTTTACTAACTTTCTGTTGCTGTTGGGCGACAACACGAATTATTTCTTCTTCTCGTTCTAAGGATTCCCGACTTAACATTAACATCGGGCTGAGTTCAATAGTTCCGTAGGTGCTATTTCCTGCTAAAATTGCCTGTAAAAAATCATCATCGGGGTGAGGTGGGTTGGCGATAATTCGGAGGCTGGATGTTCCTAATGAGACATCGGTTAATAAACAGAAAAAATGCGATCGCTTTCCCCGCACGACTAAAAATTTTCCCACCCGCATTTCTTCGACAGACACATCGGGATGTAAGCGAACTTCTAAACCTTTGGTCAGGGAACCTTGAATTACAGAACCCAGGGGTTTTTCAGTAGTCATAGTGCAGTTTTTTGGGGGTTAGCAACGGGTAACTTTGGTTACGCATTGGGGGTTTATAGCGGGTTGTTGTATTGTTCATACTTCAACATTTTGCCATAAAATTAATTACAACTTACATTTTACAATAAGAATGTTTATTGTTTTTCGTCAAGAGATTGAAAGAACTTCGTTGTTGGGATGAGTGTCCTAACAGGACTTACGCAAGCACG
>DMPJ01000280.1:4921-5221 GCA_003456035.1 Planktothrix sp. UBA8402 | reverse complement strand
AGTACGCTACATATAGCGTAACTGTGTAAGTCCTGATTAACAGGATGGGCTAAAGCCCAACAACGGGGGATTTTTTGATATTTGTTTATTTTTTCCTATTATTTAGGATGAAAAACTATAAATGGTTTGGGGTTGTAATTGTTGACAAATAGAGGAAGGAAGTTGAGTGATCGGAAATTGTTCCCGATGGAGTTGTACCTGTAAATTGGTTAGGGGATCAACCCCGGAAGAAATGATAAATTGTAGTTTTTGGAGATGGGGCCATTGAGTAATTTGATCTAAAATTTGGGTAACGGCTTT
>DMPJ01000280.1:4678-4875 GCA_003456035.1 Planktothrix sp. UBA8402 | reverse complement strand
GGTCGAGCTTCTTCTTGTAATAATAAATCATTGGTTTTTGCTAAAAATCTTAACTTTTCTAACCGTTCATAACTGCTGAGAATTGAAGTTTTATTTCGTTTAGACTCCATGTATTCTGCTTCTGGGTTTTCGACTAAAGGTTGAGATTCATCCCAATTAATAGCAACAGTAATTAAGTAGGTTTGTAATAATAAATG
>DMPJ01000280.1:0-4651 GCA_003456035.1 Planktothrix sp. UBA8402 | reverse complement strand
ACAATTTCAATCCCATAGCCTTTTAACCCGGCAATTTTACGGGGATTATTAGTAATTAAACGAATTTGACGCACGCCTAAATCATTAAGCATTTGCGCCCCCATGCCATAATCGCGTAGGTCAGGAGCAAATCCTAACCTTTCATTGGCTTCAACGGTATCGAGTCCAATATCCTGCAAAGAATAGGCTTTAATCTTATTAATTAATCCAATCCCTCGCCCTTCTTGGCGGAGATAAACAATCACTCCTGACCCGGCATAATCAATCATTTTCATCGCTGTTTGTAACTGCATTCGACAGTCACAACGCAAAGATCCGAAGGAATCTCCAGTTAAACATTCGGAGTGAACCCGCACCATTACGGGCATTTCTTTTAACTTTTCCAGATCACCTTTAACTAATGCAATATGTTCAGTATTATCTAAGGAATTACGATAGGCATAAATTTTAAAATCACCAAATTGTGTCGGCAATTTAGCCACGGTTTCTCGATAAACAAAACGATCATGTTTGAGGCGATAACTAATTAAATCCGCAATAGTAATTAATTTTAAATTGTGAACTTTAGCATATTCAATTAATTCGGGAAGTCGCGCCATTGACCCATTAGAATTTTGAATTTCACAAATCACACCCCCAGGATATAAACCCGCTAACCGAGATAAATCAACCGCCGCTTCCGTATGTCCGGCTCGTTTTAATACCCCGCCATCTTTAGCCCGCAGGGGGAAAATATGGCCAGGACGTCGTAAATCTTCGGGACGAGTCGCTGGGTTAATAGTTATTTCAATGGTGCGGGCGCGGTCATCGGCGGAAATTCCGGTAGAAACGCCCATTTGAGGGGACGCATCAATACTGACGGTAAAGGCGGTTTGGTTGGCGTCGGTGTTTTTAGTCACCATTAAGGGCAAGTCTAACTGATCCAGACGTTCTCCAGTTAGGGCCAAACAAATTAATCCCCGGGCGCACACCGCCATGAAGTTAATCATATCGGGGGTAGCAAATTGGGCGGCACAAATTAGGTCGCCTTCGTTTTCGCGGTGTTCATCATCAACCACCACAATACAGCGCCCGGCTTTGAGATCGGCTAAGGCGGCTTCTATAGTGTCAAATGGGTAAGGGTTTTTAGGTAGGACAGACTCGTTCAAAATCGTTTTCTCATCAACGCTTATTAACTAATTGTAACGCTGTTGTCCGATTTCTATATTTGGCATAGTCGCTAATTTTGTCCAAAGTCCAAAATAGTCATCCGTAATCAGTTATTTTGAGATAGGGTTAGAAAATCCTGATATAGATTTAGGAGTTCAGCATGGAAACAATTACGATTAACGTTGATTATGAAGTAGCTAAAGCTTATCGGGAAGCAGCACCCAATCAACAGCAAAAAATTCAAAGATTGGTCAATGATTTACTGAAGCAAATGATTCAAGAAAAAACCCTTGATCAGATTATACAACAAATGCAAACAGAAGCTAAAAATAATGGTTTAACTCAAGAAACATTAGACGATATTCTGCACAATGGATAAATTAAGATTCGTCATTGATACTAATGTCTTAGTTAGTAGTATTCTCATTGCTTCATCTCCTCCAGATAAGGCTTTAAAAAAAGTCAGGAGTTTAGGAGATATTTTGTTTTCGGAAACTACTTTTCAAGAATTACAAGAAATTTTAAATCGTCCAAAATTTGATCGCTATGTTTCCTTTAATATTCGCCTGCAATTTTTAGCCAAAATCAAGCTAGAATCAGAAGAAGTTACCATTATTGAAAATATCAAAGTTTGTCGAGATGAAAAAGATGATAAATTTCTTGAAGTTGCTGTTAATGGTAATGCCAACTACTTAATTACAGGAGACAAAGATTTATTGGTATTAAACCCATTTCGAGATATTAATATTATTACTGTTAATGAATTTTTAACTAGGTTTAATTGAGCATTATCTAAAGATAACTTTTGATTAGATAAGATCATAAACCTGTTAATTTATAGCAAGCGAGGACGCTTGCACTACTCTAATATAGAGCCTGGTTTGAGATTTTTAATCCTTTTGAATAATATAAACCAACTGACCAATAGAGCCAGAATTTTTGTTTTGAGTTTGCATTTTTGAAACCGTGATATTTTTTAAATCTGATAAAAGTGTGTTTAATTTATAGGTTTTATTAGGCTTGAAATCTTGAACCTGTTCAAAACTCCAGTTTTGCNNCTTGGGCTTGTTCAAAACTCCAGTTTTGCCACCATTTAGGGGTTTGGAAATCCTTAACTTTGACATTAATAATTAATTGATAAACACCGGGTTCTGTTAAGGTACTAAAATCAGGAGAAATTACTAATTTTGTGCCATCGGATTTTTCCTGATTGACTTGAATATTAGGGAGATTTTCACTAGAATATTTACCATCTTTTTCTAATTTTTTTAATTCTGTTTTAAACTCAAATTCTAGGGGTAAAGTATCAGGAAGGATTGCATAGGGAATTTCCCATTGCATTTTTTCGTTTTGATAATCTTTTGTTAATACTATGCGTTCCACTAATTGACGATTTTTAGTTTTAGTTGTCACTTGTACGGTTCCATTATTAATATTAACATTTCGTTGTACTCCTTTAGCTAAGGAGCTTTTATCTTGATCATTAATATTTAAAAATAACGGTTTTTCCAAAGGATATGGAGAGAAAATCACCGATTCTTGAGGTTTAATGCTACTATTCTGTTGAAAAAAATTAAAGAATTTATGGACTAAAGAATAATCCCCTAACACCATAATATAAAAAGGACGGAAGGTTTTTGGATCTTTGGAATTGGTTGTATAATTTTGTTCTTGATCCCCTAAACCAATATCAAAAATCGTGCCATCAAATTGACTGCGAAATGCCAAGATACCAACGGCATAGTTAGAGTTTGGACTAAAATTATTCTTAATTGGATCTAAAATTTGATTGATTTGAGACTGTTGGGGATCGGTATACAAATCAGTGACAATAATAGACAGTTGATTGGCTTGATTCGGATTGGGAATTACGGTTTTGAGGTTTGTCTCAAATAAATTCTTATTATACAAGTCATAAAAATTAGGGGAGCGAGCTTCAATCGCACCGTTATTGCCTGCAATTAGCTCTTTTGTTTTCCCAAAACGGTAATATTTTCGAGTGATTTGATCGGATAAACCAGTGGCGGCTCGATCAATTAGTTCTAGAGTTTCATTATACTCACTGTCAGCAATTGTTACAAATCCTAACATGGACTCCGTACCATCAATATTAATACTGACATCAAGAGGTTTGGATGGGAATGTCTGAGACTCATGTTCTGGGATGGATTTGGAGGGATCGGGTGCTGTGAATGTAGTAGTAGTACAGGATGCTACGACTAAGCTAAGGGCAATGATAGTCAAGTTAAACAGGAGTTTGTTCATGGGTTTTGTCTGGGATACAAAAGATTAAGATTTGTAAAAATGTATCAAAAGTTACAAAAAAAAAAGCAATCTTTACTATACTAAAGTGTATCAAAAAAAATAGCAAATTGTTTTAAGCAAAATGTCCAATGATGCAACAACTACTGAAAGGAGTTGGGGGTTTAGTGATATGGATATTCCTGTACGCAGTGATGGTAGTATTTCAGCCTTTCATTTTTCAAACTCAATTGGCTCCGCTTATCACCGTTGACCCTAGTGAATGGATGATCATTTATAGGAAAAATACGCTNNGATTATGGTTGGGGTGGGCGTTGTGGAAAGAGAGAAAGACTCTATCTACAAAACAACTCCAGCAAACAATGAATTTTTGGTGGATGTTGTTAGGTTTACAGATGTCTATTGCTTTAGGAGGTTTTTCTTATCGATATTCTCAAACTATCCCTGAACCCATGCCCGCGATATGGAATACGTTATTTTCATTACTGAATATTTTTGTATTTTATTGGGTGACGACGGCAATTATTACACCAGGACAACTTGAAGATTCGGTGCCGTTATCGCAAATAAAAATTTTAGCNNATGGCAGCTTATCTGATTGCAGTCGGTGGTACAGGGATGAAAATAGCTCAAGCAGTTGTGCAGATGGCTGCTGCTGGCTTGTATTCTGACCTACCAGAAAAGACTCTTAATATTTATCTAATTGATAGTGATAATGGTAATGGAAATTTAGCGGAAACTAATAATAGCATCACCTCCTATCAAACTTGTTATGAATTGCTTAAGGTTTCAAATTCTGAAGCTCCTGTTTTCCCAACGGAGATTACTCCCACGACGGAAAAATCTAATCATTGGCCAATCTTTGAAGAAAAAAATCAAGAAACTTTTATTCAAATCTTTGACTATTCAACAGATCGTAAGGATACGGCTCGTTATCTATTTGATGTTTTTTATAGTCAAGAGGAGCGCGATCCCAATACGAAAACAGACGTCGGCTTTCACGGCAAACCTGCTGTTGGTGCAGCCTGTATTACTAAAATAGCAGGGGAAAACGAAGGAAAAGACAGTGTATGGAAATCTATAAGCACAAAAATTAATACCGATAATCAAGCTCTAGTCGTTATTTGTGGGTCTATCTTTGGGGGAACTGGAGCCTCTGGTTTACCCATAATCGGTCGTTTATTGAAAAAACAAAATACGTCGAAAAATGAAAATACGTCGAAAAAATTAACATTAAATG
>DMPJ01000144.1 GCA_003456035.1 Planktothrix sp. UBA8402 | reverse complement strand
ATACTAATTTTAATCAAGCTCGTTCTAGTTTAAAACAAACTTTATCCCGTTATAATAATTTACGACGGGGGCGAAGGAGTTCCCATCCTGAATTACAAGCGACATTACAAAAACAGTTAGAAATCCTATCAACTAATTTAGAAAAACTAGAACAAGGAATCATTAGAATTGCGGTATTTGGTTTAGTTAGTCGGGGAAAATCGGCGGTTTTAAATGCTTTATTAGGGGAAAAAATTCTCCAAACCGGGCCGTTAAATGGCGTGACTCAATGGCCCCGTTCTATTCGTTGGAGTGTGCCNNTTATCTCAGATTGAAGAACCGAATCGAATTGATAATATTGACGAACAAAATCCGATTCAAGTTGAGTTAATTGATACCCCGGGATTAGATGAAGTCGCCGGACAGGTACGGGGAGAGATGGCTCATGAAGTCACCCGTCAAGCGGATTTAATTTTATTTGTGGTAGCGGGGGATTTAACTAGAACTGAATATGAGGCTTTATTAGAATTACAAAATGCTCATAAACCGTTAATTATTGTTTTTAATAAAATTGATTTATATACGGAAACAGAACAAGAAAAAATCTATCAAAATTTACAAAAACTAGCTCAAAATCAAGATATATCTATTGTTAAATCTCCTAATAACTCCAAACCCTTTGAGATTGTCAAAGTATCAGCAGAACCCGCACCCATCCAACTTAGAATTGACNNACAGCATCTAAAATTGATGAATTAAAACAGATTATTTTAAAGCTATTAAATCGAGAAGGACGCTCACTTTTAGCTTTAAATGCTTTAGTTCAAGGGAGAGAAGCCGAACGAATAATTGCCCGTCAAAGTATTAAATTACAAGCGTCCGAAGCAGAGGAATTAATCTGGAAATTTACTTGTTATAAAGCTGTCGCGGTAGCCTTAAATCCGATTGCGATTTTAGATGTCTTGGGTGCAACTATTAGCGATTTAATTTTAATTCGCTCTTTGGCGCGTTTATATGGTTTACCCATGACCAGTTATCAAGCGGGGAAATTATGGAAAAAAATTCTCTTAAGTTCGGGAGGGTTACTATTAGCTGAAATGGGTAGTGGTTGGATATTGGGATTTGGTAAAAGTGCCGCCGGGTTAGCAACAGACCTGGCTAATTATGCCGGAATTGCCATTACTCAAGCCTCAATTTCTGCCTATCTAACCTATACCGTCGGTCAGGCGGCGCAGGTCTATTTAGAAAAAGGCTGTAGTTGGGGTGAACAGGGTATTGATACCGCTATTCAAGAGATTTTAAATCAAGTTAACCGAGATAGTTTTATTACGCGCTTAAAGTCGGAAATTGATCGAAGTTCTCAACTTGATTCTTTGGAAGTAGATTGAGCAGAATAAATGGGTGTCGGGTGTCAGNNACCCCGAGGATTTAGAATTCACTCGACAACAGTTTTTTATGTTGAGAAATCGCCAAGACCTTATAAATGGGTGTCAGGTGTCAGGTGTCGGGTGTCGGGAAATGAAACCTGCTGAAACCCGAAACCTGAAACCTGAAACCTGCTAATTAGGCTCTTTTGTGGGAAAGGTAAGAAAATTACCAAATCCTCCTAATGTTTGGTATTTATATCCGGCTATTTCGGTCGTATAAACACTAAATAAAATCGCATTTTGTCGAGTTGTGGATTTATCTACCGTGTCTTTAATTAGGTGACGTTGGTTGACTACTAAGGTATTACAAGTATTTACTAAAGCACTAGAAAATCCTTTTAAAAATTCAGGGACTTGGGATTCTTTACAAATGGATTTTTTAATTTCGGATGATAATTGATCAGAAGCATAATTAATATATTCTTCCCGTTGGGGATTGGTAAATGCCATAGTTCCGGCTAAAATAGTCAGTAGGATTACACCTTTTCCTACATAACCCGAAGATGATTGAGATGGAGCAGAATCAAGTTTCATCATGGCTTTAATAAAAATAACAGAATAAGCTGTTGTGCATTTAAACTTTATATTCCAGCGAGCGAGGACGCTCGCACTACAAGGAATTGACGATTTCCGAATCACCAATTTAGGTGCTTAACAGCTTATCTTGATTATATCTTTCTGGAGTTCCTCTGTCGCTTCAGGATTTTAGCTAGACCAAGGAAACGTAATATTAAATCCAATTATAGATGCTACAGATTATCCCTCTACCCCCCGGTGTAGAGACGTTGCATGCAACGTCTCTACACCGGGGAATGTGTAGCAAACATTTAAGGATTTCATATAATTTGTTTCGGTATCACCGCTTGGAATTGCGAGTCTAAAGTAATAAAATAGAGTTCTACATCCAGATTAGGATAACGATCACGAATTGCTGTATAGGCTTGGTTTAAATAATCAGCATGGGCTTGATATTCTTGTTCGGGATTTTCATGTAGGTTAGGGTCAATTAAACTCCCATAAGCTCCACAATCTTCATGATCTAAAATGATCACTTTTTCAATATCATGGAGTTTATAGGATATCTCTAATTGATCCCAAAAAACCGTTGATTCTGCCTGATGGGGAAAACCAGAAATTGCTAAGGAAGCTCCGGCTAGGGCTGTCCAGTCATATTGTTGAGGTAAAATATTAGACAGAAATTGCTGTTCGGCGTTCATAAACCGAAAATCAATACAACTTAAGACTAAAGCCTTGGCGTGATGATTTGCAGATAGAGCGGGTTTAGCAAATTCTAACAGAGGAATAGAAACAATAGTTGTTAATAGCGATCGCATAAACCAACGACGACTTAACAAATGGGAACAATTCCCCTGACAGGAACATTTCTGATTAGTTGGAAAGGTATTTTTCATGGAGTTTGAAGGCTTAGATCATCCATTAGAGAGTGTTAGACTGATTAACAATTGTTTACATAGGGAGGTTTTATAGAGCCTACTTAACTTATAATAGATTAATAATCGCATTCTGTATTTAATTTCACAGAAGAAAGAAAAGCTTAGTTTCGCCGATACTTTTGCTTTTCTCTAAATAATGTTAATATCGAAGTATGGATAGTGTGTACAGACTACAAGGTGTTGACTTTGAATGGGACATAAACAAAGCCGAGAGCAACCTAGAAAAACATGGCGTTAGCTTTGAAGAAGCCGCAGAGGTTTTCTTCGATCCATTCTATCAGGAGGGAGACGCTACTGCTAATCAGGAACCGCGCGATTTTATACTGGGTTACTCCCTTTCTCAACGCCTATTACTGGTAGTTTATGTAGAACGTAGTCTGCGAATCCGCATCATTTCTTCCCGTCCTGCTACCCGCACTGAAAGGAAATTATATGAACAATCCTGAAGCAGAAATAAAATTGCAATTGCGGCCACGGATCACGGAAACAGTCTCGATTGAAGTCCCAATAGATACTTTAGAATCACTGACAAAAATAGCGACAATTCGAGATATGTCTGTAGAAGCGTTGCTGAAGTTTTATATAGGACAAGGCTTACGGACAGACTTAACTAAAGCCTTTTCAGAACGCCTGTTGGATACAACGACGACTTAACAAATGGGAACAATTCCCCTGACAGGAACATTTCTGATTAGTTGGAAAAGGATCTTTCATGGAGTTTTAATCTTTAGTGCTGGTTGTTGTTTAATAGGCTGTTCAAGGGAGCGAATTGCAGCATCAGTGGTATCAAAACAGTTATTTTGACCAATTTTCTCCAAAAGACCACTACGTTCTAAACGTTGCTGAACTTGAGGTTGTAGACCACTTAAAATCAAACGACAACCCCGACGTTTTAGGTCTTGATAAATGTCTTCGAGAGCCACTAAAGCTGTGGTATCAATATTAGGAACAAACCGCAGTCGTAAAATTAAATACTTGACTTGAGGTTCTTCTCTTAAAAAGGTCGCAAATCGTTCTGCTGCACCAAAAAATAGAGGGCCATCAACCCGATACACGGCAATTTCTTTAGTTAATTCCAGAGGAATTCCAGGGGGAAAAGCTTCTTCTTGAGGAACTTTAGCCATTTCAAGTTCACTCATCCGCTTGATAAATAAAACACTCGCCGCAATCAAACCCACTTCCACCGCCAGAATTAAATCAAAACCAATTGTAATCCCCCAAGTCAGTAACATCACCCCAAAATCAGCGTAATCTGCTCTCAAAAGCAAGCCAATAGTTTCCCACTCAATCATTCTGACACTGGTGACCATCAANNAGGGGCGAATATAACTACAATCAAGGCTAGGGCCACACCATGAATTACTCCCGAAAGACGGGTTTTCCCGCCAGAGCGGACGTTAACAGCAGTGCGGGCGATGGCTCCGGTCGCTGGAATTCCCCCAAAGAAGGGAACAATTATATTAGCTAATCCTTGACCAATCAGTTCTCGATTGCTATTGTGTTTATCGCTAACGGTCATCNNCTGCTAATGCTAAGGCGGGATTAATTAATTCTCGGAGTAACCTCCAATCTTGCCAATGGGGAATACTATGGGGAAGGGGCAGAGATTGGGGAATTTCGCCAATCATATTGATATTTAGATGAAAATAGGCCGTTAATCCGGTTGCTAATACTAATCCTACCAAAGAACCGGGAACTAGACGGGTGATTTTGACCCAAAATAGTTTGGTGACAATCACAACGCTGGCAATACTGACCGTTGACCAATTAATATTTTCTAAATGGCTAAAAGTTTCTAATATTCCGGGAAAAAAGTGTTCACTTCGAGGTAAATCTAAGCCGAAAAAATTATTCAGTTGACTACAAAAAATAATCACCGCAATCCCATTGGTAAAGCCAGTGGTGACCGGATGAGGAATAAATTTCACCATTTGGCCTAATTTAGTCACCCCCAAAGCCACCTGAATGATTCCGGCCATTACTCCTGCTATCCAAACTTTCTCAATCCCATATTTACTGACAATTCCAATTAAAATTACGGCCATGGCTCCGGTGGGCCCGGTAATTTGTACCTGTGACCCCCCACAGATAGCGGCGACAATCCCGGCGATAATGGCGGTATAAAGTCCGGCCTTGGGTTCGACTCCACTGGCTACCGCAAAGGCTAAAGCTAGGGGTAAGGCGACAATGGCGGCGGTAAT
>DMPJ01000134.1:3661-5760 GCA_003456035.1 Planktothrix sp. UBA8402 | reverse complement strand
GCCAGCGTCCTCGCTGGCTAGATTCTCCACAATAATTTCCACAAGATTTCCACAAGATTTCACAAGAAATCTATTCTCCCCTACAATTTAAGTTTTCGGAAAGCCTGATCTGGCTAATAAAACACCGATTTGAACACAAATGATTCCGAAGATCGCACTCCCAATAAAATAAACTAATAGCATGGTGGTATCTCCCTTGGCTAAAAAACTATGGGATTCCAAAGCATAAGTAGAAAAGGTCGTATAAGCACCGCAGAAACCTGTGGTTGTCATCAGTCGCAATTCTGGGGAGATCAGGCGAATATTCTCGATCGCTAAAGTCAAAATATAACCAATCAATAAACAGCCTGTCATGTTAATAAAAAATGTGCCATAAAAGCCAAAATCTTTTCCGAAAATTGCTTTGACAAATTCGGTTAGATAAAAACGACTTAAGGCTCCAAAAATAGCCCCAATTGCTACGGCTAGGGCGGGACGTCCTGTTAAAAATTCCATTGTTTTTTACCTAAAATGAAGGGGCTAAAGCCCAACAACAATTAGCAAGTGCTACTCCGAGCATGACTGCTCCTAATCCTAAAATTGCACTCCCAGCCCAATAAAAAGCCGTCGCCCAGGTTTGTTGGCTCCGCCATAAAGCCTTAGTATCAAAACTATAGGTGGAAAAGGTAGTATAAGCACCTAAAAATCCAGTTCTAATCAGTAAATCTAACTCTTGAGGATAGTCTGTAATTCCTTGGGAAATGGTGAAAAAGAAACCTATTACTAAACATCCAGTTAAATTAATCATAAATGTTCCGTAGGGAAATTTTGCCCCCAATTTGGCTTTTGTCCATTCGGTAATTTCATACCTAGACAGTGCTCCCATAACTGCCCCGGCGGCGATCGCTAAAACATTAATTATTTCTGACATTAGTTAAATTAACGGCTTTTAAATTAACAGATTATAAACTTTCAATATATTTATAAATAGCGCGGTTAAAATCTTCGATCATCATCGGTTTACTGAGATAATCATTCATTCCTACCTTTAAACATCTTTGACGATCGCTCTCTAAAACATTAGCAGTTACAGCAATAATCCAGGGTTGAGTTTTGGGGGATTTACGAATCATTTCTGTTGCGGTTAAACCATCCATTTCGGGCATTTGCATATCCATAAAAATTATATCATAAGATTGTTTTTCTAACATTTCTAATACTTCTAATCCATTCACGGCAATATCAGCATTATAGCCAAATGCTTTCAGGAGTAAGAAGGTAAATTCTTGATTAATTTCATCATCATCGGCGATCAGAATTTTTAATTGAGATTGATTGATAATTGTTTCTAATTCAGGTAAAGACTGAGTTATTCGTAAATTAATTTCACTTTCAGAAGCGGTTTTTAATTTCAGGGTAAAATAAAATGTTGAACCTTGGGTTTGAGGTTCATCTGGATCTAAGAAAAAGTTTTCCGAAGCAGTTCCCCCAATATTACCAAGACTTTCTACCCAAATTGTTCCCCCCATTAAATTAACTAAACTCTTACTAATTACTAAACCTAAACCCGTACCGCCATATTTACGACTAATGGAAGGATCTGCTTGGGTAAAGGGTTGAAATAGCTGATTTATTTTATCGGAATTAATCCCAATACCTTGGTCTTGAATCGAGACAGTTAATTCATATTCTTGCGGTTGATTATTATTAGAAATAGGTTGACCCATCACATTAATAGAAACACTGCCATGCTCGGTAAATTTAACCGCATTTGCCACCAGATTTAAGAGAATTTGTCTCAACCGAGAACTATCTCCTAAAAAATAATTGGGAACAGCAGAATCAATTATATAAGTTAGGTCAATTCCTCGTTTTAAAGCCTCTTTTTGAATCAGATCACAAACAGACTGGATCACATTTCTTAAAATAAAAGGATGTTCTTCTAGTTCCAAATTGCCCGATTCAATTTTTGAGAAGTTAAGAATATCGTTAATAACGGTTAATAGAAGATTCCCGCTATCTCTAATCATATCAACTAATTTTTTTTGTTCTTCGGAGAGATCTGTCATTAACAGAAGTTGAACTACACCAATAACCCCATTCATCGGGGTGCGGATTTC
>DMPJ01000134.1:0-3632 GCA_003456035.1 Planktothrix sp. UBA8402 | reverse complement strand
TTGTTTGCGATCGCTAATATCAAGAATTGTTCCATAGATATCAGTGATCTGATTTTGTTCATTATAAACGGGTTTACCAATAGCATTAATATAACGGGTTCCTCCATCATCATGACGAATAATTTTCAGATCCAGATCATAACTAATCCCTTGATTTTTTAGTTGATTTAACGCTTGTACAAATTTAGCTTGATCTTCAATATTAACTTTACTGATTAACTGTGTTAATGTTGGTTCTCCTAAATTAAAATCAAAACCAATAATGTTAAATAATTCCTTTGACCAGATAATTTTCTGGGTCTGGAGATTCAATTCCCAATTTCCAAGATGGGCAATACTTTGAGCTTCTTCTAGGCGTTTTTTTGCTCTTTCTAATTCTTGTTGAATTTGTTTCTGTTCGGTAATTTCTGTGATCACTGCGCCGACTCCCACTTGATCATTTTCTAATATAACCGGATAAAAACTACCTATCCAATATCTTGTTTGTAAAAATACCGGGGTTAGGGTTTGAAATTCCACATTTTTCAGGGCTACACCTGTGTTTAAGACTTGGTGCATCAAAGGTTCATAAATATCTGCCCAGTCAGAAAATAACTCCTGTCCGGTTTTGCCAATATGTTCTGCTACAGACAAATTATTAATATGAGCTAAGTTGTCATTAACTTTCACAAATTTGAGTTCTTTATCCAGTAAACATAACCCCACAGGACTATTAATATAAACATTTTCCAACCAATTCTTACTAGCTTGGAGTTGGTTTTGGATATTTTTTAATTCATTAATATTGACAAAGGTAACAACTACGCCATCATTATTATTGTTTTCCCCTCTATAGGCGTTAACTCGCATTAACATTTGTTCTGCTGTCTTTTTGTTGATCACTTCTATTGCTTTGGGAATTTGATCCGCCACAAATTTTGATAAAATTTCGACTAAATTAGGCAAATCTAAATTGTGAGTAAAATGAGTTAAAGGGCGATTAATGTCCGAGGGAAAAATATTAATAATATTGCTGGTAGTTGGGGTAAATTTTCTAATATTGAGATGATTGTCCAGAAAAATTACCCCGATATCGGTACTGCGGAGTAAATTGTCGATATCGTTGGTTAATTCTGTTAGCTGTTGAATTTTAACTTGATGTTCGGAATTGACGGTATAAAGTTCTTCATTAACGGACTGTAATTCTTCATTGGTGCTTTGTAATTCTTCATTGGAAGCGAGTAATTCTTCATTGGTTGCCTGTTGTTCTTCGTTGGTCGTTTCTAATTCTTCAATGGTCGCTTGTAAATTTTCTCTGGTTTGTTGGAGTTCATATTCTAATTCTGTAATTTGTTTGGCTGTTTCAATATCAACCTCAAACTCAATCTGACTAGATGGTTTTTGTAATGTTGTTTGCACTTCAAATAAAACTAACAAAAATTCATTGGTTATTGGGTATTTATTCAGAAATCCGATCTTTAAATTTAGTAACTCATTCACACCATTTCTGAGAAAATTAATTCCCGTATACAGAACATCTTTTTGTTCTCGTATGGCTCGATGAATAGCTGTTCTCAGGGGTAATTGTAAAGGTGTTTGAACCAGTTCAGTAATGTCTAATTTAGGCTTTCCTGTGGAAAATGATAGCAGATTTGCACTATTATAAAAAATATGCAATAATTGGCTGTCTTGATTAATTAATACACAAGTCAGACGTTGTTCTGTAAAACAAATATCAAAAACTGAATCTAAAACCCGTTCAAACTGAAAAGTATTGCGATTATATTTAGGTAATATTGTAACCGGAGATAATAGAGGTGGCTGAGATAAAGGCATTAAACTTAGTTGAAGTTCTCGGTGTTTGCGGAAGATTTTCCATCTTTGATCAATATTGGCAAACTCTGTTTCTATTTCTCCCAAGGTTTCGGCATTTCCTAAGAACAAAATCCCTTGGGAAGTTAAAGAAAAATGCAGTAATCGTAACATTTGTTGCTGAAGTAGAGGCTGCATATAAATCAGCACATTTCGGCAACTAATCAAATTCATTTTGGAAAAACCAGCATTTTTAGTTAAATCATGGGGGGCAATAATTAACATTTCGCGTAAATGCCGATTAACTTGATAGGAGCCGCATTTATAAGTAAAGTATTTCTCTAAACGTTCAGGAGTAAGATCATTTTTAATGCTTTCGTTATAAATTCCTTGAGAAGCCACTTCCAGAGCCTTACTATCAATATCTGTGGCAAACATTTTGACGGAGATCTCTTTATTTTCGGCATTAATTGCTTCATCAATTAATATTGCTAAAGAATAAGCTTCTTCTCCGGTAGCACAAGCGGCAACCCAGACTCTAAGTTGTTCTCCGTTTGCTAAAGATTTCATTAACTCTGGCAAAACCTGCTTTTCGATTAATTCCCAGGCTGGAGGATCTCTAAAAAATCGAGTCACTCCAATTAATAAGTCTTGACGAAGTAGTTTTCTTTCAGTTTCTGACTCGGTTAATAATAAAACATACTGAGTTAAATCAGGGGATTGGGTAATGGCACAACGATTAAGAATTCGACGGCTCAGGGTGCTGATTTTGTATTGACAAAAATCAATTTTTTCGTATTTAGATAAAATCCCCAGGATTTGTTCAAATTGTTCGACGGGAATTAAATCTGTGGCTTTAACTTGAGCAATGGGNNTCAATGGGATAGTTGAGAGAATAACCGACTAAACTATAAACTGCCTGGGCTAAATCTTGAGGTGATAAAATCCCATCCAAAAAATCATAGGGAATCGCACTACTGGGCATACTTGTAAATTGGGCGGTTTCTGGGGATTGAACTAGGGCAATTCCGCCTTTTTGACTAATCCTTTGTAATCCTTCTGTACCATCATTTCCGGTTCCCGATAGTAAAATTCCAATCACTTTTTCTCCCCATTCTTCTGCTAGGGAATTGAAAAAAATATTGATCGGATAATTCACCCGCTCCGAAGTATGTTCCTCTAATTTTAGGCAATTTTTTTCGACTTTTAAACTGTTACGCGGTGGCAATACATAGATACAATTAGGCTTTAATTGCATCCCATCTTTGATTGATTGAACCTCCATTTTGGTGCGTCTTTGAATCAATTCTGGCATCAAACTCGGAAAATCGGGAGAAAGATGTTGCAACACTACAAAAGCTGCACCAGGATTATCGGGCAAGTTGGTAAAGAATTCTTCTAGGGGTTGTAAACCTCCCGCCGAGGCTCCAATTGCCACTACAAAAAACTTTTCTGGGGGTGGGGGTTCAGGGCTATTATTCTGGGGATTTTCTGTCATATAAAAAGATTAAAAATGATAGGCACAGGGTGGGAAATTTGCTTTCTTAATCGGGGAATTTCTAATAAATTGGTTTTAAATAAACGTANNAAATAAACACTTTTGTCAATATATTTAATCTTTTCTTAATTATTTTTGCCAGAATTTTGTTTTTTTCCTTAAACAGACTCATAATCTATTACCTCCTGCGTTCCTCATAAGATCATGATGGGAGTGTGGAAACTCAGTGTCTTCAGACCACCAGAGGAAACACGACACAGGGGAATTTATTCCCCTTGAAATATTAAAAGATGTGCTAAAATCAAAAAACACAAGTAAGAACAATAAACATCTGCGTGTTGAA
>DMPJ01000556.1:5724-7329 GCA_003456035.1 Planktothrix sp. UBA8402 | reverse complement strand
CGGATATTGGATTTTTAGTCGAAGAAGCCGATCAAGTTACCCGGGAATTGCGACGGATTACGACGGCGTTGCAAGAAGGGTTAAATCGAGCCCGGATGGAACCCTTTGGTAGCGAAGCCGACGCCCTCAAACGTCCAGTCAGGGATATCTCAATTAAATGTGGGAAACAAGCCGAATTATTTGTCGAAGGTCGAGATACTTTAATTGACAAAATGTTACTGGGTAAACTGCATGATCCGTTAATTCATTTGGTTAATAATGCCATTACTCACGGGATTGAAACCGAGGAGGTGCGGACGAGGGCGGGTAAGTCTGCGGTGGGTCGGATTTCGATTCGGGTGTTTCATCAAGGAAACCAAACGATTATCGCGGTTTCTGATGATGGGGGCGGTATTGACGTGAATCGGGTTAAAGATAAGGCGATTCAGAAGGGGATTATTACCGCAGAGGACGCTGAAACCATGAGCAACCCAGAAATTTATGATCTGTTATTCCTACCTAACTTTAGTACCAAGGATGTGGCGGATGAATTCGCGGGTCGAGGGGTGGGGATGGATGTGGTGCGAACCAGTTTAACCGATATTCGGGGCGCGATTACAACGGATTCCACCTTGGGACGCGGAACGTCGTTCACGATTCGTTTACCCTTGAATATGAGTATTTCTAGGGCGTTGTGTTGTGTGAGTGATCGGGTGCGGATTGCTTTCCCGATGGATGGGGTGGAAGATATGATTGACGTCCCTCGGGAACAAATCCGCACGGAGTCCGATGGAAGTAAGGTGTTGGAATGGCGGGGTACGATATTGCCATTACGTCATTTGCGGGAACTGTTGACCTATCATCGCCATTTGGGTCGGGGGAATGTCTATGGTACAAATGCCGAAGAAGATATGGTTTCGGTGATTATCCTGCGGTCTTCTAGTAGTTATTTGGCCGTGCAGGTGGATCAGGTGTTGATTGAACAGGAAATCGTGATCAAACCCTTGGAAGGGCCAGTGCCTAAACCGATTGGGATTGCTGGAGCGACGGTGTTGGGGGATGGTCAAATTGTGGCGATCGCCGATGTCCTGGAATTGATTGATTTGGCGATGGGTCGAATTCGTCGGGATGCTTCGGGTAAGGTTTGGCAGATGGGAAGTCCCACGGCTGAACCCCTGGTTCAGAAGTCGGAACCGACCGTCTTAATTGTGGATGATTCGATTACGGTGCGATCGCTGCTCTCGCTTACGTTTGAAAAATCGGGTTATCGAGTCGAAGAAGCCCGGGATGGTAAGGAAGCTTGGGAAAAACTAAAATCGGGTTTACCCTGCGATATTGTTTTCTGTGATATTGAAATGCCTCGGATGGATGGGTTGGAATTATTATCTCGGATGCAAAAAGATCCGGCGTTAACGAATTTACCGATTGCGATGTTGACGTCACGCGGTGCTGATCGTCACCGTCAAATGGCGTTTAATTTGGGGGCGAGAGGTTACTTTACTAAACCTTATCTTGAGGAGCAATTATTGGAAGCGGCGGGACGAATGTTAAACGGTGAAATTGTGGGAAATACATTGGTTGCTGCGGGGTAATAGTTGATCGCGGATTAAACGGATTTCACGGATT
>DMPJ01000556.1:2209-5711 GCA_003456035.1 Planktothrix sp. UBA8402 | reverse complement strand
TAATCCGTGAAATCATCTTAATCCGTTTAATCCGTGTTCTCTATTTACAGAAGTTGGGAATAAATGTTGTAATTTTTGTTGACGTTGTTGTTCAGATTCTTCTGACCATTTCCATAAACTTTCATAGAAAAAGAAAGATACTCCAGCAAAGTTGCGTTTGCGGATTTCTGCTATTTGTTGTTCTATAATATTCATCGGAGTTGAACGATTTTTTAACCCGCTTAAAATTCCAATGGCTACGGGAATATGATTTTTTGCTAAGGTTACTTCCGAACGTTCTAACTCCGTGATAAATCGGTTTAAATCAGAACGATAAATCTGTAAAACCAATTGTTCTATCCATCCTTTTCGTTCCCATGTAAACCAATCTTGTAAATAAGCGGGTAGGGAAAAATGTAAGGGATTTGGGGATAAAGATACAATACAATTGGGTTTAATTGATTTGATGGTTTCAAAGGTTTTTTTCATCAATTGATTGATTTTATCGGCTCTCCATCTGACCCAATAGGTTTCATAAAAGTCGGGAGAAGGAGATTGTCCGTTATGCTCCTGTTGATATAATTTAATGGTATAATCATCATAGCCAAATTCCGCAGGTAAACCAAAATGATCATCAAATTGAATCCCATCAATATTATAGTTTTTGACAATTTCAGTAATTAGAGCTAAAATAAATTGTTGAACTTCAGGATGGAAAGGATTTAACCAAACCCGTTCTTCAACACCTTCTTTTTTAATCACACTACCGTCTTGTTTTCGAGTGAGCCAATTAGGATGTTTTTTAACTAATTCTGAATCAGCAGGAGCCATAAACCCAAATTCAAACCAAGGAATAACGGTAAAATTCTGTTGATGTCCGTATTGGACTATTTCTTGCAAAACATCTCTTTTTTCCAATCCCGGGTTAGGATCAATAGAGACTCCAAACACTCTTTGAGCAACCGAACTGGGATATAAGGTATAACCCCCTTGCCAAATTGTTGGATATATGGTATTAAAATTTAAGGATTTTAAGCGTTGTAATCCAGAGGTTAAATGCTGCGGAGAATATAAAATATCGCTATCAACATTAGTTAACCAAACTCCTCGAATTTCAGGGGTATTTGATAAACTCTGACCCCCATAGAGTTGAAAATTAATTAATAAAAATAGAGCGATCGCAACAACAAAATAAACAAAAATCTTAAAAAATTTTCGGTTGAAAAAAAGTTGAATCGAACGTTGAAAAGACTTAAAAAACATGAATAAATAGAAAATTGGTCAAAAAAAATTTTACAAGTCGTTCAAGTTATGAGATATATAAGGATCAAGCTAATCTTAACCGAGAACTGAGGTTAATTCTATGAATGAATTCCAAGCCCACCGTATTCGAGAAAATAATAGCACAAATATTGTATTTAACCTGTTAAACTCTAGTCCTTCCTTTTATAATCAACCTGAAATTACCATCAGTTTCAACCCGAATAGAGAATTTCTCTCTCCTATTCCCCAAGGTAGGGACGGCGCAATCATTACCACCAGCACATCCCTATTATCTACGGGACTTGAAACGACTTTAGGAAATGTTATTGAGCCTCCTACTCCTGTCATTGCTCAACCTCAGCCCCCTGTAACCCCACCTATTCCTACCCTTCCCCCGTCACCTCCACCCACACCCACGACACCTCCAACGCCTACAACTCCCACTCCCACGCCCACAACTCCAACTCCGACAACGCCCACAACTCCCACAACTCCCACTCCGACAACTCCGACCCCAACAACTCCCACACCCACTCCGATAACATCCTCTCTGGTTCAGGGAAGCGAGGGAAATGATACTTTATTGGGAACTGAGAGACAAGATTTAGTCGCAGGTTTAGGCGGGGATGACCTGATTTCAGGATTTACAGGAGATGACTCCCTGAATGGAAATGCGGGTAATGATATTCTCTATGGCGGTCAAAATAACGATAGCCTGGTCGGAGAAGGGGGAAATGATCTGCTACAAGGGAATAAAGGTGATGATTTAATCAATGGAGGCGCGGATAACGATAGCCTCTATGGGGGGATTAATAATGATAGCCTCTTAGGTGAGGATGGTCGGGATTTAATTTTCGGTGATAAAGGTGATGATAGTATAGATGGCGGGCTTCGCAGCGATACCCTTTATGGAGGAGAAGATAATGACACCATAGTCGGATCAGAGGATGATGATTTTGTCTATGGCGGTCAAGGGGAAGATTCGATCGCAGGTGGCCTAGGTAATGATTTTCTGCAAGGAGATAAGCAAAATGATATTGTTAACGGGGGAAAAGGCAATGATAGCCTTTATGGAGGTCAAGGCGATGATACCCTGATTGGCGGAGCCGGGAATGATTTCGTCAGTGGTGATAAAGAAAATGATTTTCTGATTGGAGTTGACCCCAATTCTCAACCGGCTGGATTTGTGGAAATTGATACTTTAAGCGGTGGTATTGGCAATGATACCTTTGTTTTAGGAGATGGAACTCAAACCTATTATGTCAATGGGGGGGGAAGTGCCATTGGATTTGTCGATTATGCTATTATCCTTGATTTTAATCCTACCGAAGATGTGCTACTTTTAGGCCCTGGTAATTATTTACCCGCAGCACCACCGGAAAATTTACCGCCAGGAACAGCGATCTATTTATTAACAGGAGAACAGACAGAATTGATTGCAATTCTTGATGGAATCACCGACTTTAAATTTGATACCAATATTGGTCAACCTGGTAGTCCAATTCAATTTGCTGGGGGGAATACACAAGGAACTTAAACTGATTATTGCCCTGATTATAACACTCAAAAAAATAATTGCCTATTGCCCATTCCCTATTNNAGCCGTTGCGATCGCATTAGGTAGTAATTTAGGAGACTCTAAAACGATAGTTGAAACCGCATTATATCTTCTCAATAATACTCCCAATATTCAAGTAAAAACCTGTTCCAGTTGGTATCAAACTCCTCCTATTGGCTCCCCACAGCCCGATTATATTAATGGTTGTGCTATTCTGGAAGTTCAGCTACAACCGGATACTCTATTAGAGACCCTGTTAGCAGTTGAAACCAAACTAGGACGAGTGCGACGAGAACGTTGGGGGCCAAGAATCCTTGACTTAGATTTACTTTTGTTTGATAATTTAATCTGGGAAACACCAACCCTAAAAATTCCCCATCCTGAGATGAGAGAGCGGGCGTTTGTATTAGTTCCCCTGGCGGAAATTGCCCCGAATTGGGTTGATCCTGTTACCAAAAAAACCATAACTCAACTCTTAGAAACCGTTAATTGTTCAGGAATTAGAAAACTGTAATTTTTTCAGCCCTAATTGCTATTTAATATTATGACAAAACCCGGATCGGAACCCCCAATTATTTTACAAAATCGTCTGTTTTATCAAGGACGAAAATTTAGTTTTGATGTCAATACATTACGTCTTCCTAATGGGGTAGAAGGGGACTGGGAATGTATTCGTCATCCGGGTGGAGCTTTAGTTGTTCC
>DMPJ01000556.1:1334-2139 GCA_003456035.1 Planktothrix sp. UBA8402 | reverse complement strand
CGAAGAAGAAACCGGATATCGCGCCCATCGCTGGCAAAAATTAGGACAATTTATATTAGCTCCTGGTTATTGCGATGAAATTATTTATGCGTTTTTAGCCCAAGATTTAGAGAAATTAGAAACACCCCCAGAACAGGATGATGATGAAGATATTGATCCAGTTTTAATGACACCTGAAGAATTAGAACAAGCAATTTTAGACGGTGAACCTGTAGATGCTAAAACTATTTCTAGTTTTCTATTAGCTAAACCCTATTTGCAATTTTAATCTTCAATCCCAGGAGAGATAATTCAGTTATACAAACGGCTTGAAATCAAATTCATCGTAGGGGNNGAGGCGCGCCTCGCCCCTACAAAGTAATCTAGGTATTTTTATTGTTTTGTACAATTCATTTAGAATTGATATATGATAAAATAGTTAATATAATTATATTCTCTAATAAACACAGTTTCTACACCAAAATCTAATCCTATGTCTGAAGATTTAATTTTATTTTGGCATCGACGGGATCTAAGAATTGATGATAATTTAGGACTGATAAACGCCTGTCAAGCTAGTTCTAAAGTTGTCGGTATATTCTGCTTAGATACCAATATTTTAAACCGAGATGATATCGCCCCTGTGCGAGTTAAATATATGATTGGTTGTTTGGAATATCTCCAAGAACAATATAAAAAACTAGGAAGTCAATTATTAATATTAGAGGGAAAACCTGAAGAAATCATTCCTAAATTAGCCAAGGAATTAAACGCTAAAACAGTTTACTTTAATTTAGATATTGAACCCTTTGCTAGAGAACGCGAT
>DMPJ01000556.1:0-1322 GCA_003456035.1 Planktothrix sp. UBA8402 | reverse complement strand
TCCCGATCAAATCTTAACCCAATCTCAACAACCCTATAAAGTTTATACTCCCTTTTGGCGTAATTTTAATCTTAAACCCAAAGCCAAAGCCAAACCGCCCCTATCTCAAACCTTAATTGGTTTAACCAAAACCGAACAAGAATTAGCCAAAAAAATAGGTGCTATTCCCTTACCTTCGGCTCAAGAATTAGGCTTTATTTGGGAAAATCCCTTAATATTAGAACCGGGAGAAATAGCCGCCCAAGAACGCCTAGAGGAATTTTGCGATCGCGCTTTATATGAATATGACGAACAGCGAAATTTTCCCGCTATTGATGGCACATCTCAACTAAGTGTAGCCTTAAAATTTGGTGTAATTAGTATTAGAAGAATTTGGGAAAAAACCGTGGAAGCGATGGAAAATTCTCGCAGCGATGAAGGCAGAAATAATATTCAATCTTGGCAACAGGAACTCGCCTGGCGGGAATTTTATCAACACGCTTTATATCATTTTCCAGAATTAGAATTAGGGCCCTATAGAGAATCCTTTAAAACCTTTCCTTGGCATAATAATGAACAACATTTTCAAGCCTGGTGCGAAGGAAAAACAGGTTATCCGATAGTTGATGCAGCGATGCGACAATTAAATGAAAGCGGATGGATGCACAACCGATGTCGGATGATTGTTGCTAATTTTTTAACCAAGGATTTAATTATTAATTGGCAATGGGGAGAAAAATATTTTATGCAAACCTTAATAGATGGGGATTTAGCGTCTAATAACGGGGGATGGCAATGGAGTGCTTCCAGTGGAATGGATACCAAACCATTAAGGATTTTTAACCCCGCTAGTCAAGCCCAAAAATTCGATCCAGAAGCCGAATATATTCGCCAATGGTTGCCAGAATTAAGAAGTTTAGAAACCGAACAATTAGTCACAGGAAAGATATCAAATCGCGATCGCAAATCCTGCAATTATCCCGAACCTATTGTTGATCATAATCAACAGCAACGCCTATTTAAACAACTCTATCAAGCCCAAAAACTTTAACAACATAAACCGGATTCAAGAAACCGGGTTTCTAATTAAGATTAATTGTATCCGATCCAGATTTGTTGAGAAACCCGGTTTCTGTGGCGCGATCGCAACCGGATTCAAGAAACCCTCCCCGAAATGGCGGAGAGGGTGAGGATAATTGCTTCTACAGTTGTTTAACTTCCGAAACTAACTTAGCCACAACATCCTTAGCACTGCCAAATAACATCATGGTTTTATCCTTATAAAACAGTTCATTTTCCACCCCGGCAAACCCGGTACTCATGCCACGTTTAATCACAATGGT
>DMPJ01000434.1:5496-10257 GCA_003456035.1 Planktothrix sp. UBA8402 | reverse complement strand
CTTGAGGTAAATTCAATTGATGCTTTTGTAACCAGGCTTCTAATTGATTAGATTCAATTGCACCATTCCACACAAATAGTTGGGGATGACGTGCAGCATCTTGCATCAGTATATTATTCATTGTGTTGCTAAGAATTCCTCTAAAAAACCAATAAATGCGTAAGTATTTTTATCAAAGCGGACACCTTGCCCAAGATCGTTATAAACATCAGTAACTTTTTAACTTCAATGTTAGCATATAGCTCTAGGTTTCATCAAGGGCGATCGCTCTTTAACAAAAAAAATCCCATCTCAAAACTATTCAATATCAGTCGCCTCAAACCATTACAAAAGTTGTTCGTCAAGGATTTCGAGTTAATAATAAGCTATTGCGTCCAATTGAGGTAATTACCTCTAAATTAGAATGAATAAAAATTTTTTTGAGAATTTGCGTAATTTTGTTTCTAAGTCGCTATAATTCAGTATAGCTAATCATTTAACCAAGACCAACCCAATGAGAGATTATCCCTCTAACCCCCATGTAGAGACGTTGCATGCAACGTCTCTACATGGGGAATGTGTAGAAAACATTTACAGATTTCATATAACCTTAAATACATCTTCATAAACTTGCGCCATTGTTAGTGTTAAACCAACAGATTCTAAGTTTAAATTGTCTTGTTGTCCTAAGATTTGGACTGTCCAATTTCCTTCAATATCTTGACGATAAACTTCGACTTGGATTTGGTCTTGAGAAATTAGAACATATTCTTTTAAACTTTCTAAGGTTTGATAGTTGATTAATTTTTCCCGTCTATCGGTGGTTTCTGTACTTTCTGAGAGAACTTCAATAATTAAATTAGGTTGGGTTTTGAAATATCTATGATCATCTTGGGGGTTACAAGTTACCAGTAAGTCAGGATAATAAAAAATATCGTCTTGAACTTTAACTTTCATATCCGACACGAATACCCGACAAGAACTTCCCCGCAGATGGGGACGCAATAAGGCATAAATATTTCCTGCAATAATATTATGTTCCTCACTCGCACCCGCCATCGCAAATACATAACCACCAACGTATTCATGGCGAGTTTGACTGTTAGCTTCGGCGTTTAGATAGTCTTCAACGGTCAATAGGGGTAAAGGCGATCGCATTTTTTATTCCTCGTAATTATCTTTGATAAACATTCTATTAAAATTATAGTAGAGATTTATGGGTTCGGGAAAACAACATCTTCATAAACCAAGGAAAGGGGAAATTTTAAATTAATACTGGTAAGCTCTATATGATCAGTTTCGCTGTAGGGGTGTAATTCCCAAAACCCTTTTTCATTCAAACGGAAGCAGTCAACATTCATATTTTGACTATCAATTAATAGATATTCTTTGAGCGTAGAAATGCGTCGGTAATGGGCAAATTTAGTACCTCGATCATATCTTTCTGTACTAGGAGAAAGAACTTCTACAATTAAACAAGGATATTGAATAAATTGAATCGCTGTGCGATCGCGGCTGTCACAAGTTACCATGACATCAGGATAATAATAACTATCGGCGGTTTTAATATAAATTTTCATATTTCCCGTATAAACACGACATCCTTGACCGCGTAAGTGATTTTTAAATAAAGCAATCAAATTCCCAGAAATCGTATCATGAGCATCACTACCCCCAACCATTGCATAGACTTCTCCCCGAATATATTCATGGCGAATAGGGCTAATTTTTTCGCCTTCGAGATAATCTTCATGAGAAATTTTATAATCAGAAGGATTAACAATCATAATTAAAATACCACCAAACACAATTCCATTATAACTCAATCCCAATTAATTGATCAATTGTAGGGTGCGTAAGCGAAGCGCACGCACCAAACCCAATTTTCCGCCCCAAAAAGGTATCCCACAATTAAATTATTATTTAATCCCAACAATTTTAATATTAATCAAAAATTTTTGAGCCCTGGGATGGGTATTCAGGGAAAATATTATCATTGTTAATTAATTGATGGTGCGTGCGCTGCGCTTACGCACCCTACTGCAAATAAGCGATCGCTATTCCATGATTAAATAATAATTAATTGATGGTGCGTGCGTGTTGATGGTGCGTGCGCTGCGCTTACGCACCCTACGGGTTTATTTTCGTCTGGATTCTAATTTCTGGTAAACATCTCTTAAATCAACATTGTGATAGGCTAAGGCAACTAAAGTATGATAGAATAAATCTGCAACTTCTCCGGCGATCGCATCTTTATCATTATCCTTACAAGCCATTACCACTTCGGCGGATTCTTCCCCAATTTTTTTGAGGATTTTATTATCTCCCCCGGCTAATAATTTAGAGGTATAGGATTCTAATTGTGGATAGTCGCGGCGATCGCAAATTACACCAAATAACCCCGATAACGTATTTCCTGATAACTCATGATGCTGTGCTTCAACCCCAATAATTACCATCGGATTATCGTCGTTGTAACGGATTTCTTTAACTAAAACTTCTGGATTCCATAACACAATTTCTGCCGTTTGACAAGACCAAACTTGTTGAGAAGTTAAGGTTTTTTCTAAGGCTTGTGTATTCATCCAAACCCAAGTTAACACCGTTCCTTCTAAAGCATCTTGAATAACGGCTAGAATTAATCCTTTTTCGTCGTAACGAATTGTATCAATAGCATTCAACAGGCTTAACTCTAGGGGTTTTAAGCGTGACATAAATTTACCCAATACAACGAGATCCCTAACTTGACTACAATATCATCTTGTTGGTTTTGCTATGCCCAGTGATCAGAATATCGCTGTTAACGCCATTTACCCAAACAATATACCTTTCAAGGAGATTATCTCAGAGTGACCATACCCTTAATAACCACAAAATCAGAAGAAATCTTTGCCGCCGCCCAAAAAATCATGCCGGGTGGCGTAAATTCTCCCGTGCGGGCGTTTAAGTCTGTCGGGGGACAACCCATTATTTTTGATCGAGTCAAAGGCGCTTATGCTTGGGATGTGGACGGAAATCAATATATTGATTATGTTGGCTCTTGGGGGCCGGCCATTTGCGGTCATGCCCATCCCGACGTCATCAACGCCCTGAAAGCAGCTTTAGAAAAAGGTACCAGTTTCGGCGCTCCTTGCCTATTAGAAAATATTTTAGCCGAAATGGTAATTGATGCCGTTCCTAGCGTTGAAATGGTACGTTTTGTCAATTCTGGCACGGAGGCTTGTCTATCGGTATTGCGTTTGATGCGAGCCTTCACTGGACGGGATAAACTAATTAAATTTGAAGGTTGCTATCACGGACACGGGGATATGTTCCTGGTGAAAGCGGGTTCCGGGGTAGCTACGTTAGGTTTACCCGATTCTCCTGGGGTTCCTAAAGCTGTCACCAGTACCACTCTTACCGCCCCCTACAATGACCTAGAAGCGGTGAAACAGCTATTTAATGAAAATCCTGGCGAAATTGCGGGAGTCATCCTAGAACCGATTGTAGGCAACGCTGGCTTTATTCCTCCCGATGGCGGATTTTTGGAAGGGTTGCGGGTGCTAACTCGTGAAAATGGGGCTTTATTGGTGTTTGATGAGGTGATGACCGGGTTCCGCATTGCTTATGGCGGTGTTCAGGAGAAATTCGGGGTGATACCGGACTTGACAACGTTAGGGAAAGTCATTGGCGGCGGTTTACCTGTGGGAGCTTACGGCGGACGTCGGGATATTATGTCGATGGTAGCTCCGGCTGGCCCGATGTATCAAGCCGGAACATTATCAGGAAATCCGTTAGCGATGACGGCGGGAATAAAAACCCTAGAGTTATTGCAAAAACCAGGGACTTATGAATATTTGGATAAAATCACCAAAAAATTAAGTAATGGTTTGTTACAAATAGCTAAAGAAACAGGTCATGCGGCTTGTGGTGGTCAAATTAGTGGAATGTTTGGTTTATTCTTTACTTCCGGGCCAGTCCACAATTATGAAGATGCTAAAAAATCCGATTTAGCCAAATTTAGTCGCTTTCATCGGGGAATGTTAGAGCGAGGAATTTATTTAGCTCCTTCTCAATTTGAAGCCGGGTTTACGTCTTTAGCCCATACGGATGAAGATATTGATCAAACCTTAGCTGTAGCTAGAGAAGTCATGTCTAGTTTGTAATTTTTTCCGCCCCTACAAATTTAATTGAATGTAGGGGCGAGTTGGTGATAATTTTTGTTAATTAAAATTAATCTGATCTGCTTCTAAATATAGTAGTAGCCAAGGTAGTTATATCCCATAATGAAATCTTTGCTACACATTCCCCCCGGTAGAGACGTTGCATGCAACGTCTCTACCGGGGATAATCTTATCTTTTCTTACCATGATTCCCTAATCCCCGCAACCAGATAAATGACCCCGTTAACCCCGCTACGATAAAGCCTATGATCAGGCTCAAAACCAGTGAAATAAGGGGCATTAACGCAGATTCTGGAATTGTCAAACTCCTCAAAACTTGCCCTAAATTCTGCTCTACAGTCGCTTTTGCTTCCTCTGATTTGATAATAGTAACAGGTGCAACAACATTGGGGAATTGTCCAGAAATCGAAGCCGTTACAGAAGCCGCAGCTAAACCCGCACCGACAATACCCAGTGTATTTTGAAATGTGCGATCGCTTGTTGCTTCTCTGACTTCCAAGTTAACTCGAATTAAGTTGACTGCAACTTCTAGCATTTTTACCCCTGCACTCAGATTTTCGTAGTCTTTACTAACTTGTTTTAAGTATTTATTTCGAGCGTCGGAATGAAACTGCTCTAA
>DMPJ01000434.1:2075-5485 GCA_003456035.1 Planktothrix sp. UBA8402 | reverse complement strand
TGTTGGCGGTAGTTATCCAGATTAACTTCAATCGTACTTCTCTGAAATTCTAAATAACTGAGATTGATAGCATAATCAGAAAATAGATTATCAGCCTCATTGACTTTTTGACTAAGTTGGCTCAAATTATACCCTTCATATTCTTGAGTTTTAAACTCTTTGACGTAACTTTGAACCTTTACAAATTCAGCTTCTAACTCTCGTTTAACCAGCCGACTTTGTACATAAGCCCAAAGAATTTTATGGCGATGGCAAAACAATTGCATCCAGTGATCAATTAATTCTGCTGCGTTTTTCATTGCCTCTAAATTGGGATATAATATAATAATTATATGAGGATTATTTTGCTGTAAAATACAGGATTCTTCTCTGGGAGTATCGTTTAAATTATGGGGATTCCATTCAAAGAATCTTCCCCCTAATAACTTTCCCTCACCTTGGGGTTTTCCTTGACAATCTAGTTCTTTTCCTACTAGCAAATTGTAACATTTTTGAGCAAGTTTTTCAACATCATCTGATGCTATTTTAATATCTGAAGGGAGTTGACCACTAATTAACCAAGTTTGCCCTAAGCTACCCCCTTGCTTTTTGAGAACTTGATTAACTATAATTTCTTTAAGCGTTTTTATTTCTTGAATAGAAGTATTATAAGTGCGATCTCTCACCGAACAATCAACCATCAGCGCATCAGTATCACTCAGTTGCACCGGATAGTAATAGCCTTCATATTCAGGCGGAAGGTTGATCGGTTCTATAAATTCGTATTCTTCTGTTAATAACCGTACAAATTCTGTTTCCCACTCCATTTTTTCAGGCGGGGGAGATGCTTTAATCTTGTTTTGTAAGGAGGGAGGCAATTTATCTAAAAATACTAGCTCATTCTCTTTCAGAGTAGCCAAATCCTGCCCTAGTCCCTGACGCAAATCGTAGAGATAGAGGTCAATTGTGGGGTAAATTAGATGATCTGTCATATTAGAGGAGGTAATGTTGGTGGTTGAGTATCTGAATCAGCAGAAAATTGTGACAACTTTTCTAATAGACGCTGAAACAGACTTTTGCTAACTTTTGGCGGATTATCGCTTTTGAGAATCGGAACAACAATATCATTAATAATTATCTGACTTTGAGATCGCGGTGTGTTTCCAGGTTGGAAACCTCGCTGTTCTATGGGGGGGGGNNAAATTCACTACTCTGGAGTGTTTTTAACACTTCTTCTGAAGTTGGCAAGTAATCTAAATTACCGCCATTTTCTGTTGCTAGAAAACGAATTAATGCTGTTTGATACTTGGTAAAACTTTCATTTAATTTAGGGTTTGATTGGATTACAGACATTAACTCAGCTTCGATAGTTGCCCCATCATCGGGATCGAGTTCAAGTTGTTCTCCTATTATAAAAAGCTCCTCTTGCTCGTCAGAGTTGAGGGTGACATCTGGATCTCTAATTGCCAGAAGCAGGGCCAGGAGAGTAGGGAGAGCAGGTGGTTGCCTCATGCTGGGAGTAAAGGTAAGTTATAATTGCTCTTAATTATTATAGTGGATTAAGACTTATGATGCGACGGGCCCTGGTGATTGGCATTAACCGATATCCTTTTTTGTCACAAAAAGAGGGTAGGTGCTTGGCAACACCCGCCGGGGATGCAGAGAAGATTGCTCGTTTGCTAGATGAAGCACCCAGCGAACTTTCTTGGGATGTGTGGCGAATGCCAGAAAGTTTCACGCGAGAGGGTAAACCCCAGGTGGAGGAAAAGCAGATACCTGTGAGTCAAGCTAAACTTTCCTACGCCATCCATGAGTTGCTGTATGGCGAACCTGTGCCGGAAGTGGCGCTGCTATTTTTTGCAGGGCATGGGATTCGCCGCGCAGGGGGAGGGTTTTTAGCGGCTAGTGATACACGAGTGGATGCTCAAACGGAAGATAGGGAGGGCATTTCTTTTAGTTGGCTGCGAGATGAGTTGTTATATAGTCCAGTGAAAAAGCAGATTGTTTGGTTAGACTGCTGCCACAGTGGAGATTTGTTGAGTTTTACAGAAGCGGAGTTAGAGGAGTGGCACTTGCGGGGCGATCGCTCTTTAATTGCAGCCTGTCAGGGCGATCGCGTTGCCTATGCTGCGAGTGCAGGCGGTGTGTTAACTCAAGAGTTAGTGAATGCGCTTAACCCTCAATTGCACCCAGAGGAAGATGAGATTAATACTGGCACTGTCACTGATTTGATTGAGAAACGGCAAAAAAAAGAGCCTTTACTCAAGCGCCAGATTCCTATCTGCAAGAATTTTGGTGAGAGAATCCGCTTGTGGGAAGGCAAGGGTTTTAACATAGAAAAAAAGCCAATTGAGAGGATTAAAGAAACCCTAGAATCATATTTAATTGTTACCGTTAAACCTGATGATAAACTTGACGCTCAACCTGATGATAAGCATACCGTTAAACCTGATGATAATTCTAAAGAATTTTTCTTAAAGGCTTGGTTAATTGAGGATAACTCAAGATTAACAAATAACTTTGAGTTCACAAATGATTACCTGTCTGCGTTTAAATATCTCCTTGATGATGAAAATGAAAGACCACAGGGAATCCTCTGTGAATTTAATCAAATTCCAGAAGAATTTAAGAAATTTGTCAGCAAAGCTCTAAAAGAGCTAAGAGGAAAAACCTGTGATTTAACTATTGAGGTTTTCTTACCCAATAAGCTTATATGTACAGCCGTAGATCGCTGGCAAATTTTTGATAATGAAACGACTTTAGGGGCTGAGTATCCTGTTCGATTGCGATCGCTAGAACGTCTGGATTGGGAGAAATATTTAGATCGTAATTTCTCGAAGTGGTCTCAACAGTGGAATCAGGTCATCTCCATTTTAGATAAACAACCCACTTCAACCTTCTTNNTTCAGAAAAGGGAAATGGATCAATTGAATGGGAAACAATTAAAAAACTGTTTAGTTCAATCAGGAAAAGTCGGACTTAAGTTAACTTGTTCTCCCCCAGAAAACAAAATTGAAGATTTATTTAAAGCCATATCATACGCAGCCCCAATCGCAATTTGGACAAGATGTAATGTTGTTAATTGTACTCAATGTGATACTCTTAACTGTACTCAGGTAGAGGCAATAGATCAGATATTAAATTCTCAGCCTTTACGTTATTTACCTCAATCAGTCCAAAAACTTAGAGCAGATGCTGATGCTCAAGAAAATGATCAACATTTAGGGTGTCATTTGGCGCTCCTTTGGGAATATCCCTATCGTCTTCCGACTGATGTTATTATGGCAAAAATTGAACATGACAAGAATAAGGAGTTTAAACTAAAACCATGAATAACTGGAAGATTTTTAAAGGAAATAGTCAACCCCATGATGATATTAACCGCCTTCCACCTCCCCCCAGTTGGCGTAAATTTACGGGTGTAGATGAAG
>DMPJ01000434.1:0-2060 GCA_003456035.1 Planktothrix sp. UBA8402 | reverse complement strand
TTGAACAACGGGGTCAAAGTTTTCGGATTCAAACTGATAATAGTAATGACCGCAATAGTGTGATTAATATGGTCAATGCGGCTTTATATTTAAGACGACCTTTATTAGTAACTGGAAAACCAGGGACGGGTAAAACTTCTTTAGCTTATGCGGTGGCTTATGAATTAAAATTAGGCACAGTTTTACCTTGGTATATTACCGCCCGTTCAACATTACAAGAAGGATTATATCGTTATGATGCGATCGCTCGTCTTCAAGATGTACAAATGGGCGATCAAAGTAAAGATATCGGTCGCTATATTCAATTAGGGCCATTAGGAACAGCGTTGCTTCCTTCCCATCGTCCCCGTGTATTATTAATTGATGAAATCGACAAAAGCGATATTAATTTACCCAATGATTTACTGAATTTATTTGAGGAGGGAGAATTTGAAATCCCAGAATTAGCCCGAATTTCTAAAGAAGTAAATCAAGTAGAAGTTAGAACTTATGATGGNNATAGACGTACCGATAAAAGATGGAAAAGTCCGTTGTCTGAATTTCCCCTTTATTATTTTAACGAATAACGGTGAACGAGATTTTCCGCCCGCATTTCTCCGGCGGTGTTTAAGGTTAAAGATGCCTTATGATCCTGATGCAACTGCGTTAATGGAAATAGTTGAAGCCCATTTGGAGCGTGATATATTAACTCAAGATAAAATAAAAATAGAGAATTTAATCCAAAAGTTTATAGAATNNGAGATATTGCCACAGATCAACTATTGAATGCAATTTATATGGTGACTCGTGAATTTAAACCCGAAGCAGCAGAAGAAAATGATCTAATTGATGTGTTAATGAAATATTTAAGCAGTGCGGAGGACAGATGATTAATCAATTAATTACTGCGTTGAGTCAAGAACTGGAATTGTCAGCCGAAGAAATAGCGGATACAATTTGGTTAGCACTGCAAATCGATCAATTTTCTTCTGAACAGAGTGATCCCCCCCAGCCCCCCTTAAAAAGGGGGGAGTTAGATCATCAAGAAACAGTAAAAAATCAGTCACCAGAGGAACAAAAAGCGGGTATCTACCCCCGAAATCAACAACAAACCTCAAAAACTTCGGGTTTATCTTTAAAGGTTCCTGATGCTTCTTCTCTGCGGGAACCGTTAATATTAGCACGGGCATTTAAACCTTTAATGCGTCGGGTTGCTTCAGATCGAGAATTAGTTTTAGATGAAATTGCTACTGTTGCTACTGCTCAAAAAATAGGCGATAAAGTGCTGTGCTTTCCTGTTTTTAAACCGACATTAGAACCTTGGTTAGATTTAGAATTAGTCATTGATGAATATATTTCTATGCAAATTTGGAGACACACAATTAAAGAGTTAGAAAGACTGTTAAAAAATTATGGGATTTTTCGAGATGTGCGAGTTTGGGGACTGATAACTGATGACAAGGAACAAATACAAATTCGTCGGGGTATCGGTGCAAGTTCTAAGCATCAATCTCCCCGGAGTCCTAAAGAATTAATTGACCCCAGTGGGCGGCGTTTGGTGTTAGTTGTCAGTGATTGTGTATCGTCTTTATGGCGCAGTGGAAAGGTTACGCCTGTATTAGAAATGTGGGCAAAACAAGGGTTAATGGCAATTATCCAAATGTTGCCTAAATGGATGTGGAAAAGAACGGCTTTAGGCTGGGCTACTGAAGTGTGGTTACGCGCATTAACTCCAGGGGTATTTAATCAGAATTTAATCGCGCAGGAAGTGTATTTATCATGGGATGAAGTGGAGGAGGAAAGGGTGGTTAAAGTTCCGGTTTTTACTTTGGAACCTGAACGGGCAGAAATTTGGGCACAAATGTTAGCAGGAAAGGGGAATATTTGGTCATCGGGATATCTGTTTAAGTTAGATACTGCTAATAGAAAAGAAAGTGGATTATTTAATTTTACGGGTGATTTGAGTGCAGAACATCGCGTCCAAGGGTTTCGGGTGACTGCTTCACCTATGGCGCGAAAATTAGCAGGATTATTAGCGTCTGCTCCTGTGATTACTTTACCAATTGTGCGATTAATTCAGG
>DMPJ01000485.1 GCA_003456035.1 Planktothrix sp. UBA8402 | reverse complement strand
TGTGATTGTCTATGAAGATTTAAAGGTGTCGAATATGGTCAAGAATCACCACTTGGCTAAGTCGATTTCCGATGCTAGTTGGTATCAATTCACCCAATGGTTAGACTACTACGGAAAAATCTGGGATAAGGCAGTTGTGGCGGTTTCGCCTAACTATACCTCTCAAGATTGTTCTAGTTGTGGCTATCGGGTGAAAAAGTCATTGAGTACCAGAACCCATTCCTGTCCTAATTGTGGAATAGAGATTTGTCGTGATACAAATGCGGCAATTAATATTCTTAAAAGGGGCATGGGCATTCTGGGGATAGAATGGCAAAACAGTACCTTTGGGCAAAAGGTATCTGCCGAGCAATCGGGAAAGCATGGGGAGAAGACCGCCTCTACTATTGATGGGCAACCAGAGATAGCAAGTGGATTTCTGTGAACCATGAACAAGAATCCCCCGCATTTATGCGTGGGGAGTATGTCAATGTTATAGTCAATAGGGGAGAATATAGATCAAACTTGGTGTAACCGTGTCTGTTGCTGAATCCGGGCCATATAAAAGTCGATTCTTTAATTTTATCTCTGAGGCGACGCAGAAATTTACCGATGAGGGAAGTCGCAGTTGGCGCTATTTTAAGTTCGCCACCGATATCGCCCTGCAAACAGCACTATACCCAATTTATTTTATCCTGCAAACCGTTCGAGTCACTACCCAAAAATTAGGGACGGCGATTAAACAGTATTTACCCCAACTAAATTCTGAGGTTAAGTCCCAACCTCCTAATGTTGATACTCCGATTATTCATATTCTAAATACCGTTACCAGCGAAACCGAATCTCTATTTGAAAATTCGATAATTTCTCAACCCGCAGCAGGAGAAATTCAAGGGGTAGCCAGTCAAATTGATTCCCAAACCCTAGTCTTAGTTCAAAAAGATAATCAAATTTTAGATAGTCTCACCGTTGAACAACAATATCAACTTCAACAACGGATTATTTTAGAAGTCGCAGACTATGGCTATTGTTATCGAAATTCATCACAACATCCCAAACCTTTTCAACCACAGTTACAACCTTTTAGCCATCCTATTCATGTTTTATCTCCGATTCGGGGGTTTTGGCAAGTCTTATGTTGGGTACAAACCAGTCCCGTCGCCGTAAAAATTAATTGTTTTGGGGAGTCTAATTTTGTTGAGTCGGTTTCTTTCCCCCAACCTTCCCCTACTTTTATTCATACCCTAGATTCGGCGATCGCGCAAGTCGAAGATTATTCGATTATTCCCCTCTCCCAAGCAACCCATAGCTTAGTAAAACAAAGTCAAACCCTGGGAAACACCGTAATTCAAACCTGGCAACACCCACCTCAACCCTATTTATCGGTAAAATCAGAATCTTCATCTTCCTTAGAAACGGGTTTTGATCAATATTTTTATAAAGTTCAGTCTCTAATTCTATCGGCGATAGATTATTTCTTCAAAGACCATCAGCAGACTATTACCACTGAGCATATCCCCGAAGAATATTCCGGGGTAATTTCCGCTTCCAAATCAAGCGCATCCCTAGAAGACCCCTGGTCAACTATTGATACTCGGACAAATAATATTTTATCCAAACTCAAAAAACCTAAGACCCAAAATAACCCTATCGAAAATAATCGGATTTTTCAGAAACTTCAATCTTCCCTAAACCGCTTCCCCCCACCAACCTCCCCCGAAAATATCGGTTTAATTCCAACAATTTCTCCCAACCCCTTGACAAAAACGCAAAAATGTGTTAAAGAATCAAAAAAAACCGCGAAGGCGACCGATTCCCCCGACTGGCTAGAAGCACAAGTGACATCAACCGGATATATTAAACATCCCCTAGAGAAGATTTTAGGATGGTTAGATCGGGTTATGGTTAAAGTTGAGGAGGCGATCGCTAAAACTTGGTATTGGTTAACTCATTATAAGTAATTACGAATTACGAATTACGAATTACGAATTACGAATTACGAATGGGAAGAATACGGTTATTGTAATTGTCTCAACCATTCCAGCAAGTGCTAGAACTGCAATAAAAAAATACCCTATAGGCGCGCACAGATTACCCATTATAATAATAACACAAAATGAACTTGTGTCAAGGGGGTTATTCAACAGTATAAGTTTTGTTAACAGACGCTAATGTATGTTATAGTTTAATACATGGCATACATACCACTCAGAAAAGCGGTCGAATTTCTGGGTCTACATCCCAACACACTGAGAAAATATGCCGATGAAGGGAAGATCAAAAGCATCAAAAACCCCGCAGGACAAAGACTCTACGATGTCGAATCCTACATCAGAGATACAGTGGTCGCTACCACTGTTTGTTACTGCCGAGTTAGTTCAACAAAACAGCGAGATGACCTCGATAGACAAGTCTCCTATATGCAATCAATCTATCCAGACGCAGAAATTGTCCGAGACATCGGTTCAGGACTCAATTTCAAACGCAAAGGATTGCAAGGGTTACTGGTCAGACTTATGCGAGGAGATAAGCTCACAATTATTGTTGCCTGTAGAGACAGATTGTGTCGATTCGGATTTCAATTATTCGAGTTTATGGCACAACAAAACGGTGGCAACATCTTGGTTCTCGAAAATCCTATATACTGTCCAGAAACCGAACTCACAGCCGATCTTCTCTCCATCCTTCACGTCTTTTCTTGTCGGATGCACGGACTCAGAAGCTACAGCCAAAAAATCAAAGAAGATCCGAATATACCTAAACCCTGAACAAAGAAAATTACTCAAACAATGGTTCGGAGTTAGTAGATTTGTCTACAACGAAACTATTAAGTATTTGCAGCAACCCGAAACAAAAGCCAACTGGATGGCGATTAAAACAGGAATCTTAAACGGATTACCTGAATGGGCTAAACCCGTACCTTATCAAATTAAATCAATAGCCATCAAAGATGCTTGTTTAGCGGTTAAAGCTGCAAAGAAAGGGTTTACGGTAGATGGTAAGATTCGTCGATGTAAATTTCGGAGTCGCAAGGATGTAAAGCAATCAATTTATATCCCCAAATCCGCAATTAAAGATTGTGGAATTTACCACAGTATATTAGGAGAGTGTCAATTCAAAGAATCACTTCCCAACAATTTTAGCGATGGTCGATTAACACTAATTTATGGTGAATATTATTTGACCATTGCTACAGAAGTGCAACAACTAAATTCCGAGAATCAAGGGAGAGTTGTTGCCTTAGATCCTGGTGTTCGCACATTCATGACATTTTTTTCTGAAACATCTTTTGGTTGGCTAGGTAAAGACTCTAACTTACATATTCAGAAATTATGTTTCAAGTTAGACAAATTAGTTTCCCAGCTATCCAAAGCTAAGTGTAAACAGAAAAGAAATCTTAAAAAAGCAGCTAGTAGACTTCGTTGTAAAATCAAGAACTTAGTCAAGGAATTGCATTATAAAACAGCTAGATTTTTAGTGGAAAACTTTGATGTAATTTTGCTCCCAACATTTGAAACATCACAGATGGTTTCTAAGTCAAGACGTAAACTTAGAAACAAATCTGTCAGACAAATGCTAACTCTAAGTCATTATGAGTTTAAGCAATTTCTGAAATGGAAATCTTGGGAAAACAATAAAGTTGTGATTGATTGTAACGAAGCCTACACTTCTAAAACAGTGTCATGGACGGGCGAAATTATCAATAATTTGGGTGGAGCAAAAACGATTAAATCAAATTCTACCCAATTAAAGATGGACAGGGATCGATCGGGGTGCGCGAGGGATTTTCCTTGTTGCATTGGTTGATAC
>DMPJ01000425.1:4264-8801 GCA_003456035.1 Planktothrix sp. UBA8402 | reverse complement strand
ACGCGGGTTTTGAAATCAAATATTCCTCACTAGATTATATAGTTTAAATACAAGACAATCTTATTTCTTTTTGGCTTCAGTTTTTGGAGATTCAGGAGGAATAGTATACTTTAATTCCCCATCTTTTTGAACTTCCAGTTTAACTCCTAATTTAATTAATTCTTGAATCGCTCTTTTTCTGACTAGCTGATCTTGTGTAGCGCCATAAACCANNAGCTGATCTTGTGTAGCACTATAAACCATCAACCAAGATTGAATTCGGATTAATTTATTATCGGGATTTTTACTTAAAATCTCAGCAAATTCTCGTAAACGAGGAGCAAAATCTTGATCTGGTGTTCCTTCCGCCCATTTTGCTGCCATTTGATGGGATTTAATCGCAGCTTTAGTATCACCAATTAATAATAATTCATCAATGCCTTTAGTTCTCCAAACTAACCAAGATCGAGGATTCTTTTCTGGGGAAAGAGATTTCAACCCCCTTTCTATCAGTTTAACAGTTAAATCAGGTCGTGCTTGGTAAAAAGAAACCGATGTCGATAGAAAATTGTACATTTCCACCCAAAGAGGATCGTGAGTAACCATGACCTCGAAATAATCATCTAAGAGTTCATAATCTGTTTTTTCACGCGCTAAATCATCCCCAAAATATTGCAGAAAATTTAAAAATGTCCAACCCGCGACCAAATTACCATAACCCAGGGTGGGGAATTTTTTTAGTAATCTTAACCGCATCGCCTCCCGTTCTTTTTCTTGTAGGGCTGCGGTCATAGCTTCCGTATCCAGTTGTGTAGTTTGTACCCTAGAAACTTCTAGACCACCCGGAGCATAGAGTTGTATTCCCATAATACTGACTAAGGCGACTGAGGCGATCGCCATCGGCATCAGAAAGAACAATCCTTTTGGCAAAGCCGACTTAACTGAAAGATGAACCACAATTTTTACTGATTTCCTTGCGCCCTTGCCATAATAGCATGAATTTTTTTACCGGATTTGAAAAACTCAAGTTAAACTTTTATTCAGGGATAATCGGTCGGGACTAATTATTTTAGCTATCATTAACAGCAACCCTACCCATCCAATTCCATGTCAAGCTATAATCGGAGTAGAAAAAAATTTAATTCAGGAAAATCCACGCGCAATAATGAAGTATCATTAGAGGTTTTTTTCAGGCAACGGTTTTGCGTCCCTTAAATTTGGCACTTTGGTCAGATTGGGATCGGGCACAACTCGTTTTTGTCAATCCCCCTCAAATTAGGAAAAAATTGCACTGGTAAACAGTAAAGATCATCAATCTTAACAAGTTTTTTCCTTTTTCGGGCCCAATTCAGAATCAGATCAGCTTAAAATTAAATCTAGGCTTTCATTCCTAACTTCAACTAGAAGTTAAGGATATCAAGCGATATAGGGAGACAGATGAATCAGAACGTAAAACGCTTTTCTCCGCTCCGTCAAGCCCTGTTTACAGGCGCGATCGCAGCCGTTACCGCTTTAATCATGCCCGCTTGGAGTAGCAGTGTCAGTGCGACCCTCAAAGATAGCCCTAAAGCATTATTGGATGAGGCTTGGCAGATTGTAAATCGGGAATTTGTCGATAGCCAGTTTAACAAAGTCAACTGGCAAGCCCAAAGGGAAGAACTCCTGAGCAAAAACTATACTTCCCGGGAAGAAGCTTATACAGCCCTACGGAAAACCTTAGAGAAACTCAAAGATCCCTATACTCGCTTTATGGATCCGAAACAGTATGAGGCGTTGACCAATCAAACGGCGGGGGAACTCTCCGGGGTGGGAATGCAGCTTACGGTGGATGAAAAAACTAAAGCGATTGTCGTTGTCGAACCGATTAAAAATTCTCCCGCCATCAAAGCTGGAATTATGTCGGGGGATAAGGTACTTTCTATTGATGGAGTTTCCACTACGGGAATGACCGTTGAACAAGCTGCAAATAAGATTCGGGGGTCTGTTGGCACAAATGTAAATTTACGAATTGGACGGGAAGGACAAAAAGAATTTGATTTGACTCTGACCCGCGCCCGAATTGAATTAGAAACCGTTACCTATCGTGTAAATAACGAAGGAAATCGCAAAATTGGTTATATTCAACTGCGAGAATTTAATTCCCATGCAGCCGAACAAATGCAAGCGGCAATTCAAGCCTTAACTAAAGAAAATGTTCAGGGTTTTGTTCTGGATTTACGCGGAAATCCGGGGGGATTATTGCGTACCAGTATTGATATTGCTCGGATGTGGATGGATACGGGGGCAATTGTTAGTACGGTTGATCGTGATGGCAAAACCCAGGAAATTCGCAACAACCGCACGGCGATTACAAAATTACCTGTTGTGGTTTTAGTTGATAGTAATTCCGCTAGTGCTAGTGAAATTTTAGCCGGAGCATTGAAGGATAATCAACGCGGCGTGGTGATGGGAACTCAAACCTTTGGTAAGGCTTTAGTCCAGTCGGTGTTTTCTCTTTCTGATGGTTCCGGGTTGGCGGTAACGATCGCCCATTATTACACGCCGAATGGTATTGATATTAGCCATAAAGGAGTCACGCCTGATGTTAAAGTTGATATTTCTGATGCTCAGAAAAAACAATTGGCTACTGATCCTAAGTTAGTGGGTACATCCCAAGATCCTTTTTACGCCAAAGCCATTTCGATTCTCGCGGGGGTGGGTGGAAATCGACCCTTAGCAATTAACGAATCTAAGTAACATTGATATTCCCTCGAATCCTATTCGGGGGATTTTGGCTTCAACGAGAATCCTGATCTAAACCCATAACTGAATTCAAACAGTTTATTAGAAAATTTAGCTTTTTTACTAACCCGGAAAATCAGAAAATAAGAATATATTAGGGAGAAAATTTACTATGAAACTAAAACTAAAATCTAAAGTAGATGCCGAAGGTAAGTTATTTTTACAACTTCCTCAAGAATTTGCCAATCAAGAATTAGAAATTATTATTGATTCTGCTCAAGAAAAAATGCCAACACCGGAAGAATTAGGTTATCCGGCTGATTTTTTTGAGAGAACTGCTGGCAAATGGGAAGGGGAACTTTGGGTTAGAAAACATTTAGTTAATTGCGACAAAAGAATTTGGGATATTGAATAATAATGTACTTGTTAGACACTAATACTTGTATTCAATATTTAACCGGACGTAGTGATAATGTAATCAATAAGTTCAAGACGACATTGCTGCTATTGCATTAGCTAACAATCTTATTTTAGTCACTCATAATACTAGAGAGTTTCAAAGAATTAAAAATTTACAACTTGAAGATTGGGAATAAAATAAAATGACTTAATAATGATTTAAAAAAGTATAGTTATAAAAAATAGCCGATAAACTGAGCTTTTAGCTGCTCAAGCTAGTTGAACGAATATGGCAGTCTCTATGTTAGAATGAAATCTAACTATTGTAGAAACTTTCTACCTCTCCCATTTGTCAATCCGAGCGCAAAAAACGTGAATCCAAGCCTTGAAGACTTAATCCAATCAGCGATCGCTGACTTAGAAGTTGGAAATATTAGAGAATGTGATCAGACAATCTCGCAAATCTTAGCTATAGATCCCGATAATGCTCAAACTTATAAAATTTTAGGGGATTGGTATGAAGTTCAAGGACTGTTTCCAGAAGCAATTTCTGCCTATAAAAAGGCAATTAAACTACAACCGGATTTTGTAGAAGGCTATGCCTATTTAGCTCAAGTCTTAAGGAATACTGGCGAGTTTGAGCCAGCCTTTTTCTGCTATAAAAAAGCCCTAAATCTATGTCCTGGTTGGACAGAATTATATTTTCAATTAGGTCAGGCTTATTTCTGGAGTGGGGATGTTCCAAGAGCGATTCGATGCTATCAAAAAACATTAGAACAAAACCCTAATCATGTTTATTCCTATTTTGCCTTAGCAATGGCTTATGGACAATTAGGAGATACAAAACGAGCCATTGCTATCTATCAACGAGTTATTGAGCTTCAACCAGATTTTGCTAATGCCTATAATAATTTAGGGTGTTTATTATTCGGAAATAATGATTATGCCGGAGCATTGGAAGCCTGGGAAAAATCATTAATTTATAATGATAATGAAATAGAAAAATCATTGATTTATAATAATATTGGTCAAGTATTTGCTGCCCAAGGTAAAATCAAAGAAGCGATTAAATTCTATTCTCAAGCCCTAGAAATTAAAGCTGATTTTTCTCTTGTTTATAATAATTTAGGGAAAGTTTTTCAACAACAAAACCAACACGCAACCGCCGTTTTTTGCTTTGAAAAAGTTATTGATTTAGAGCCTAATAATATATTTGCCTATACCGACTGTGGAGCTTCTTTACTCAATTTGGGAAGAATTGATGCGGCTTTGAGTTGTTTTAAAAAAGTTATTGAGCTAGAACCTAAATTTGTGGAAGGTTACTGTCAGGGAATGCAGAAATATTCGGGTTCTGATCAATTGTCTTTAGCCAGAAAGTCCTGTGCTGATTTTCTCGTGGCGCTGCAACAGGATGATACCCCCCCAACCCCCCCTTACC
>DMPJ01000425.1:0-4259 GCA_003456035.1 Planktothrix sp. UBA8402 | reverse complement strand
CCAAGGGGGGGCTAGGGGGGGTACAACTGTCTATGAACATCTATATCAAACCTATCTGCATCTGGGAAATACTTTGGCTATTTATGGCAAGTTTGATCAGGCTATATTTTACTATCAAAAAGCTGTACAAGTTCAACCCCAGTCTGTAGATGTTTATTTAAAATTGGGCAATTGTTTATTCAATAACCAACAACTAAACTCTGCTTTAACGGTTTATCAAATTGCTCAAAATTTACTCAAACGGTCGTCTACTTTTTCCCCTATTCAGTTACTAGAAGTTAATTTGCAATTGGGGAGAATTATGGAAAAACAAGGATATTGGGAATCTGCTGCGGACTATTATAGTAAAGTTTTAAAGACGCAGCAGGAAAAGGGGTTTAATTCTTGGGTTAATGATTCTCCGTCAACCTTAACTTTACTCCAAGATTGGGCAAATGCTCCCTATATTCAACAGACGGATATTCCTCAAGAAATTTGTGATTCAACTCTAACATGGCTGACAAATAATAATTTACAGGATAGCCATTATTGTAATCTATCGGGATTATTGGGTTCGGGATATCAAGACTTAGATCCATGGCCACAGACCACATCTAAACCGAATAAATGCGGGGGTTTAGATTGTGAAATCTGTCTCAAGAATGTGTTCAAATCTTTTCAGTGGCAAAATTTGGGATATGGGATTCAAAAATGTGCGACTTCAAAAAATCACCCAAGTTCAACCCCTTTATTTGTAGCAGTAATTCCTAATGGACGAGCCTGGATTGTTCCGCAACAGAATTATTGGATGGTTTGCAAAGCGATCGCCATTATTACACCAGATCACCAAATGTTAGCAGATATCTCCCGGGAATATCCAGCCCCACTCCCCTGTTGTCAGAGTTATGACCCACAACAACATCAAGTATTTCAACGGTCACAATTACCTCCCTTGGTGCAAATTGAGGGTCGGGTAGCGGTGTTGTCGGGGTTGTCAGGGAATATCTATTTTCATTGGATGGTGGATGTTTTGCCGCGACTGGAATTATTGCGCCAAAGTGGGATAAATTTTGATCAAATTGATTGGTTTTTAGTTAATAGTTACCAAGCGCCATTTCAACGGGAAACCTTAACATACTTAGGAATTCCAGAGTTTAAAATTTTAGAAAGTGATCAATTTCCCCATATCCAGGCACAACAGCTAATTGTTCCCTCCTTTGCTGGATATACAGGATGGTTGCCACCTTGGGCGATTGATACTTTGCGCCGTTGGTTTCTCCCTAAAAGTCAAAATCCGGGGGTAAATTATCCCGAACGGATTTATATTAGTCGGGGAGATGCCAGCTATCGTCGGGTTTTAAATGAGAATGAAGTGATTGAAAGCATCCGTCTATGGGGGTTTGTGACCGTACAACTTGAAACCCTATCTTTTGCAGAACAAGTAGCTCTGTTTACTCAGGCTAAGGTGATTATGGGAGCACATGGAAGTGGTTTAACTAATATTGTGTTTTGTCAACCCGGAACCCAAGTAATTGAGTGGATGTCTGCTCACTATAATCGTCATTATTATTGGATCATAAGTCAATATCTGGGATTAGAACATTATTGCCTTACCGGAGAAGGATTTTCTTGCTATCCCCTGCGGGCGTTAATGTATCAAAATTCCTTGACGGAAGATATTTGGGTGAATCTTGTTTCTTTGAAAAGGTTATTAGAAATGTTATTTATAGGGAAGCAGGGTAAATAAGGAGTAGTGCGAGCGTCCTCGCTCGCTGTAGCAATGTGTGATGGCTTGAGTTACACCCCAGTTAAGTATTTAAACCAAGAATTCTAGCGAGCGAGGACGCTCGCACTACGGGGTACTGCCAACGCACTACAAACCCCCAAGTGGGCCAATTTAGATGCGCGCGCAGCTTCAGGAGTGCGAGCATCCTCGCTCGCTGGCTAACAATTAACAATTAACAATTAACAATTAACAATTAACAATTAACAATTAACAATCAATAATTGTGGGGGCGAGGTGACATCCCCCTTACCCGTAAGCGCCTCAATTTCAAAAATCTGATATCTAAAACCCAAAACCCGATAGAATTGATTTGGGAAGATCCCAATTGAGTGTCTGAACTGAAACTAACTATGTTACCTAACGAAATTCGCGTCCGCAGTGTACAGTTTCTCCATCAACAAACAGAAATCTATATTAATCAAGGGCAGTTTGAGGATGGGATCAAGGCTTGTAACCAATTGTTGCAAATTCAGTCTGATTATGCCCCCGGTTATAAACTGATGGCGGATATATTCCAGCGACAAGGGAAACTACAAGAGGCCAAAGAATGGTATAACCGGACTTTACAACTTCAACCCAATTGGCCAGAAGTTCATGCTAACTTGGGAAGTCTGTATGCCAAATCCCAACAATGGCAACAGGCGATCGCTTGTTATCAGAAAGCTATCACCCTGAAACCGGATTTTGCAGGTGTTTACCGGAATTTAGCTAAGGTTTGGATACAACTCGACGAACCTCACAAATCGGCAAAAGCCTTATATCAAGCCTTGACATTAGAACCAAATCAGGCTACAGCAGAAGAACATTTTAACCTGGGTCATCAGTTAGCACTGTTCGGAGAAGTCAAGGAAGCGGAAGCCTGTTATCGGAATGCGATTCAACTTGATCCCAATTTAGCAACCGCCCATCAAAGTTTGGCAACTCTCCTAAAAGACCAGGGAAAAGCCCAGGAAGCAACCCAGGTATACCGTAAGGCCATCGAGTTCCATACTCCCACGGCCGGGCAAATTCCCCAAACTCCATCGGATACCTTGGCTGGAGCGACAGCCAGGGAATTATTACCCCAAGAAACTTTAGCCGGGGCGACTCGTCAGCAAACGGTGAGTAATAACACAAAACCTCCGATGAATCATCCCACTAACCCCCAAACCTATTTGAAACAGGCTCAAGCCTATATGGGATTGAAGGAATGGGATCAAGCGATCGCCACCTGTCAAAAAGCCTTAAAATTACAACCAGATTTAGCAGAAGCCTATAAAATTCAAGGCAATGCTTTACAAATTTTAGGGGAAATGTCGGCGGCAGTTCGTTGTTATTCAAAAGCCTTAGAAATTCAGCCCCAATTTCCCGAAGTTTATGCGAATTTGGGTAGTTTATATGCTCAGGAAGAACGGTTGGAAAAAGCCGTCTCCTATTATCAACAAGCGGTTAGTTTAAAACCAGATTTTGCCGGATTTTATCGTAATTTCGCTAAGGTTTTAACCAAGATGGGGCAGTTAGAACCAGCTTCCCAATGTTTAGAAAAAGCCTATAGTTTAGAACCGGAACAAGCTACAGCAGAGGAACATTTTAATTTAGGCAATACTCGCTTTAAACAAGGTAGATTTGATCAGGCGATCGCAGCTTATCAAAAAGCCTTACAACTCCATCCTAAGTGGGCAGGAGTCTATTATCAATTAGGGCAATTGCATCAAGCCAAAGGAGAAATCGAAGCGGCAATTTCTTCCTATCAAAAAGCCTTAGAATTGGAACCCTCTCAGTTAGAATTTTATTATGGTTTTGCCGATTTATTCAGCCGTCAAGAACGGTGGGATGATGCGATCCGAGTTTATAATAAAATTTTGCAATTAGATCCCAATCAAGCCGTTGCTTATTATAAAGTCGGAGAAATTTTTAACCGTCAGTGGCGGTTAGAAGAAGCAATTAATGTTTATAAAAAATCAATTTCCTTAAATCCTAAATTGGTTTCTTCCTATTATGGATTAGGGAAAGTTTTAGTTAAACAGAAAAGTTGGCAAGAAGCGGTGCAAATCTTCCGTCAAGCGGTACAAATGAACCCTGGTGGAGATGCGGAATCTTATCAAGGTTTCGGGGATGCACTAGCGGAAATTGGGGAAACAGAAGCAGCAATTCAAGCCTATCAAAAATCAACCGAACTGGATCAAAATCAAGCCGAAGTTTATCAGAAGTTAGGGGATTTATTGCGAGATCAAGAACAGTTTGAATCGGCTATTACTGCTTATCAACGTTCAATTGAACTGAATCCCAATGTGTTCTGGACACAGAATAATTTAGCGAATATTTTGTCCAAACAACAACGCTGGGAAGAAGCTATTTCTGCTTATAAAAATGCGATTGCATTGGATTCAACCGATTCTTGGTCATACAATAGTTTAGCCGATGCCTTGGTGAGTTTGGAACGCTGGGAAGAAGCAATTCCCGCCTATAAAAATGCCATTAAACTCAATCCTGAATTCCCCTGGTCTCATTATAA
>DMPJ01000219.1 GCA_003456035.1 Planktothrix sp. UBA8402 | reverse complement strand
GTTTAAAATAATCAATATCTAATAAAAACAGTGATAGGGATTTTCCTTCTCGTCTACAGCGATTCCATTCTTGATCAAGTACCCGATCAAAGTGACGACGATTTGCCAATTTTGTCAACCCATCTTCAATTGCAAACTGCTCTAATTCTTGATTAGCTATCTGTAACTTTTCATAAAGTTCAGCCTGTTGTAGAGCAATGGCGATTTGTAGGGCTAATTCTTCTAATAAGTTGATTTCCCAGACTTCCCAATGGCGAGGTTGCTCGTATTTATGAGCTATTAATAATCCCCAAAGTTCATTACTAGAATTATAAATTATAATCGGTACAACTAAACTAGATTTTACTGGTAATTTGATTAAATAATCAAAATATTTTGAGTCAACTGAAACCATAGATATATCATCAATAGCATCAATTTCACCCGTTTGAAAATGAGCTAATAATAAGCAATTAAAGTCTGGACTAAAAATCATGTTATCAAGAGAATTAATAGAAGAATTTGTCACGGATTCAGCAATTACTTGTCCTGCTTCTGAGGAATAAAATCTATAAATTAAAACCCGATCCACATTTAAAAATCTCAGAACTTCAGTCACAGTTGTTTGTAAAGTTTCTTGTAAACTTAAAGACTGGTGAATATGTTGTGTAATTCGGNNNNTCCTGACCAATCCAAACAAATTCCTGGGGATCATTGGGATCAAAATTTAGGGGTGCACAGGAAAATGAGGCGGGAAAATTTGTTCCTATTTTGCTCTGACAGATAACTTCAACGGGCATTAATAGATCAGAAGATAATAAAAATTGATTAACTAGGGGATAATTTTTAAGTTGATGATCTTTAAAAATAGTTAAAATAGATTGCTGGATTAATTCTGCTTTTGAATATTTTAATAAAACCGATGTGGCTTGATTAATAATTTTGATCATTCCTTGTTCGTCTGTGACAATTAATATATTTGTCATAGAATTAATGATTTTATCTAAATAAATTTTAGTTTTTTCTAAAGCACTTAAAGCCAATCCATATTCCTTAGCAACCTGAGTAATCTTTTGTTCCTTTAAAATCCATTCTGTTGTATTTTCAAATACAATCAATAATTCTTGATTATGGCAAGAATTATCGGGATTTTTCAAAACATAAATATCAAAATAAATAGTATGTTCATTCGTGACTGTCCTAGAAATTCCTTTGAGTTCAAACTGATTGACTTGATTAGATAAAATTTTCTTAAAGGTTTCTTCTAATCCAATCAATTCAGGAAAAGCCGTACAAACATCTTCTCCTAATTGTACTTGGTCTGGACAATCTGCAAATCTAGCAATACCCCAGGACATTTCTACAATCACCAACTCAGAATTGATTGTCAAATATTCAATTTGTTTTGGTGCTAAGATTTTTTTTAAAAGGTTATTCATAAATAACTCCAGAACAAATACAAAAGGGAACTTAATGCTTTAAGATGAGATAAAATGCTCAGATAACTCATAGAAAATTCTATCCACATGATCCCCGGTTTTTGCTGAGGTTTTATAGCTGGATAAAATCTGATCATACTGCTTCAAATTAGGAGCTAGTTTGAGCAGATGTTCGAGTTCTGTTGAGTCGAGCAAATCAATTTTATTAAATGCTATCACTATACATCCTTTGGGATTCACAGACAGAAATAAATTAATATGTTCAGGTAGTCTTTCTACTGTTTCCAGTCGGGTCACATCTGCAACAATCACCACACCACTCGCCCCTTGTAAATAACTCGGTGCGATCGCTTTAAATTTAGTATGACCCTCAATATCCCAAATTAATAATTGTACAGATCCGGTTTTTTCTGAGTTAAGTTCAGTCAGATCAACGATTTTGCGAGAAATTTTTACTCCCACGGTAGACAAATATTGATCGCTAAACTGTTTATCCACAAATCTGCGGATTAAACTGGTTTTTCCAACTCCAAAATCACCAACTAAGCAAATTTTTTTAGAAATCATGGTTTTGCGGGTTTATGCTCTTTAGATTTTAAGGGTATTATCTCAAATAAAACCGTTTGACTCAACCAAGGTTCCTGATTTTCCTCCACCCCCCCAGGACGTTCTGTTTTTCCCTCCGCCTCCAACCTTCGCCGATCAATCCCTAAATCCTCTAAAATATTTTGAATCGTTTGGGCGCGTTCTAAAGCTAACTCAGGATGTTTTCGGGATTGTTCCTGTTGATGACTATAACCAATAATTCTTAATTTCAGATCAGGATATCGCTTCAAATATTGAGCTAGAGGCTGAAGTTTTCCGCGTAAATCTTTTAATACTAATTCAGTCGAACCAAAGTTAAAATAAATCCGAGTAGGAATCGGAAGCGGTTGTACAGTTAGATTCGCAATTACAGAATCTACCCCTTCAATTTTATCAAAGGCTTGGGTAATTTTCTGGATATCTTCAGATTTTATTACTTTGCCTTTCAAACTAACTTTAGAATCTTGATAATTAGCAGAAATTGAAATCCCACTAATTTGATTCATTATAGTCGCCATTTGCTTAACTTCGGAGGCAACTTTAACGGGATCTGGAGGAATTTTAACTGCAATAATCCGATTTTCTATTTGAAAATTTGGAGCAATTTGTTGGGCAATTTTTCCAACTTTATCTTTTAATCTAGCACTAGGAACTTTCCCTGCTAATGCTAATTTTTTTCCTTGAGCTTTAACTTCTAAAGCATAAATTGCCAACTCTGGTTCCGATCCCAAAGCTGTGGTTAATGTTGTTTCTAACTGACGCAAATTATGCTGTCGATATTGATAAATTCCCCAAGGAATCAGAATCAAACTCAATATCACCGAACCCAAAATCAATAAAGTTATTGGCTTTTGCTCAGTCTTCAAACGAGTTGCGACTCTGATCAAGGCTTCAATCTGACTATGAATTCCTTCGGGAACTGAATCTGGATCACCATCAAATTCTTCAATAGGCTGACTATATTTTAAGACCAAAGTTGTCATCGTTTGACGAATTTTTTTAATAAATGCTTTCGGACAGTCCCCCTTTACCACCACAGCTAAATAACAATATCCAGCCACTTCTATAATGATTTTACAATCCCCATATTCAATTTCATTAAGTTCAGAAATTTCACCTGTTTGAATAATACAATCATTGATAAAACTTCTAATTGCTGTCAACATTCCGGCTACCATTTCCGCTTCCATTTCCGCTTGATCAGGTTGTTTGATTTCAGCAATAATTAAACCCGAACCTTTATGAATTAAAAACACCGCTTGCACTACAAAGCGACTCACTTCTCGTAATATTAATTCGGCTTCTGATACCCCTTGAACTTTGGATTGAACTTTGCGCTTCAACCCTTGGGTACTAAAAGTCTGACTGACTTTTTCATTAATTTCTTGAATTGCTTCCCCTAAATAACGAGTAATTGTACTCCCAATTACCGGATACAGTGCATCTACCATTGAATCTCGCTCTAAAGTCACTTGTTCTTTAATGCTGCGTCCAATCGTCGGTGCTAAAGCTGCGGCAATTTCATTGCGATCAATTTTAATTTGTTCTCGAATTGCTGCCCCAATTTCTGGCCCCAAGGCTTGAGCAATTTCTTTAG
>DMPJ01000137.1 GCA_003456035.1 Planktothrix sp. UBA8402 | reverse complement strand
AATATTTAATTATTATGAAAATTGCAATTGTGAATGATCTGGGAACAGCAGTTGAGACACTTCGATCTGTGTTGATGACCGTTCCTGAATATAATATTATTTGGATTGCCAAGAATGGTGCTGAAGCCGTGGCAAAATGCGCTCACAATACCCCTGATCTGATTTTAATGGATTTAATCATGCCCGTTATGGATGGGGTAGAAGCGACCCGTGAAATTATGAAATACTCCCCTTGTGCGATTTTAGTGGTGACTGCTAGTGTGAATAAAAATGCCTCAAAAGTATTTGAAGCGATGGGATATGGCGCCTTAGATGTCGTCAATACTCCCGTTTTAGGAACCACTGGCANNTTATTATCAAAAATTGTCACCATTAGTAAATTAATTGGCAAATCTCAATCCTCCTCAAAATCAAGAGTATTAATTCCAGATTCTATCTCACAGTTTTCTAAATTTTCAACTCCAATTTTACCCTTAATTGTGATGGGAGCATCCACCGGGGGGCCGAATGCTTTGGCGATGATTTTATCCCATTTACCTGCTAATTTTAAAGCCGCGATCGCCATTGTTCAACACCTAGATGCTCAATTTACATCGGGTTTAGTCGAATGGCTGAATCAACAAACTCCCCTGACAGTTAAAATTGCTACAAAAGGCAGTTTATTAGAGGCGGGAAAAGTCTTAGTTGCCGGAACTAATGATCATCTATTTTTACAACCAAATTTAAGTTTAAGTTATACAAAAAATCCAATTGATTATCCTTATCGTCCTTCGGTTGATGTTTTTTTTAAAAGTGTCAGTCAGTATTGGAAATCTCAAGGAATTGCGGTTTTATTAACGGGAATGGGTAAAGATGGAGCCGAAGGGTTAGGGGTATTAAGAAGCAAAGGATGGCATACAATTGCTCAAGACCAAGAAACTTCTGTTGTTTATGGAATGCCAAAGGCGGCGGCAGAAATGGGTGCGGCGGTTGAAATTTTACCCTTAGAAGCGATCGCACCCAAGTTAATTTCAAAAGTAGGAATCAATCGTTAATTTTTATTGAGGATATTTTTATGATCCCCGAACCGATTACTGTTTTATTAATTGATGATCAACCAATAATTGCTGAAGCAGTGCGTCGAATATTAGCACCAGAATCAGATATCACTTTTCATTATTGTAGTGATCCAACTCTCACTATTAAAACGGCAAAATCATGTCAACCTACTGTAATTTTACAGGATTTAGTTATGCCGGAAATGGATGGGTTACTGTTAGTTCAGTTTCTCAGGGCAAAAAACGCGCCGACTCGGAATATTCCTTTAATTGTTTTATCCAGTAAAGAAGATCCTATTATTAAAGCCAAAGCCTTTGAATTAGGAGCGAATGATTATTTGGTAAAATTACCTGATCGCATGGAATTAATCGCTAGAATTCGTTATCATTCTCAGGCTTATATAGACAGTTTAAGACGTCAGGAAGCTGAAGCTAAACTCACCGCCGAAAACTTGCATCAAGCCCAATATATTGAACAGGTAAGAAAAGTTACAACCGCCGCCGCCACCGTTGAAAAAAATGCTTTTGAACCGGAATTTTTAACAGAAGTTAGCGATCGCAGCGATGAATTAGGACAACTGGCGCGAGTTTTTACCCAAATGGTGAATACCGTTAAATTAAGAGAAAAAGAACTTCAGGAAACCAATATTAAATTAGAACAATTATTAGAATCATCGGCGCGTTTTGTTCCCTATGAATACCTAAAATTTCTGCGGAAACAAGCCATTACAGAAGTCAAACTAGGGGATCATGTCAGTAAAACTATGGCGGTAATGTTTAGTGATATTCGTTCATTTACCACCATGTCTGAAAACATGAATCCCAGAGAAATCTTTGATTTTGTTAATGCTTATTTACAACGAGTTAGTCCTGGAATTCGTAATCATAATGGTGTAATTGTTAAATTTATCGGGGATGGAATTATGGCTATTTTTCCCGATGGTGCTGATGATGCAGTCGCCGCCGGAGTTCATAAACAAAATCAAATTTTAGAATATAATCTTCACCGTCAAAAACAGGGTTTTCCTCCGATTCAAGTGGGTTTAGGAATTCACCTCGGTCACATGATGGTGGGGTTTGTGGGAGAAGAAAACCGAATGCAAGCCGATGCGTTTTCAGATAATGTTAACTTAACGGCTCGTTTAGAGGGATTAACTAAATTCTATGGCGTTTCTATGCTAATTTCTCAACAGGTTTTAGAACATATTAGTGATCCTGAAAAGTATCAAATTCGATTTTTAGATCGGGTAATTGTTAAAGGTAGACATGAATCCATCGGCGTTTATGAAGTTTTAGATGCAGAAATAAATGAAGTCAGAGAGTTAAAGTTAAAAACTCAATCGGATTTTGAACAAGGTTTAGCTTATTATCAAAACCAAGAAACTTTGGAGAAATCTAAACCTTATTTTGAACAAGTATTAACGGTTAATCCCAATGATAAAACCGCTACTTTATACTTGAATCGGATTAAATATTTACTAGAGAAAGGCATACCAGAAACCTGGAATGGGGTTTGGGAATTTACGGAAAAATAGTTGCTCTCGATATCCTTTAACTCAGGCTTTGGACTAACCAGTTAAACTTAGCTTGAGCTAAGGCTAAAAATTCCTGTGTTTGTGAACTCAATTCATCCGTTTCTTCTTCATGTTCGATCAGATCCTCATAACCTAAACGCCGAATTGTTCCCCGCATCCGGCTGGCTAAACAAAGGGATAAACCTTGATAAAATCGGGCTGCAAATTTAAAATCACTATGTAGTTTACTATTGAGTTCAAATCGAGAAATTGCTAAAACTTGAGTAATTTTTCTGGCTTTAACTGTTGCTAAAGGCGGCCGACTATCAATAAAAGAAATTTCTCCCACCACTTCACCTTTTGTGATTTGAGCTAATTCTCGATCTTCATTCTCACCTATTACTACGCTTAACAACCCACTTAATACGAAATATAGGGCATTAATCGGACGTCCTTCATAAATTAGTCTTTCCCCAGAGGGAATTGTTTCTACTTTTGCTTTATAGACAATCCAGCGGAGATCATCATCACTTAGTCCTCCTATAAGAAAGAGGGCTTTTTCTGTTGTTTTACTCATTTTTTGATAATATTCCTAATGGTTTTTATTTAGTAAATACAACCTGATTACCCTAAAATAAAAGTCTCTACATTTAAGATCAAATGTTAAAGTAAAACCATGATCTAATGGAACAATTTTATCATTATTTTCCCTAGATCACCAATATCGGCAGACACATTCGGTGACAAATATTGTCCCGTTTGAGGTATATTGACCAGAGAAACAGCCATAAATTCCCTGAAACGGTTTAAATCTTGAGAACTGGTTCTATTATAATCATAGATTACGGCTAAGTCCTAATTTTAATCAGAATTCTCAAAGATTAGTTTTCCACCTTGTTGTATAAACTCAGATTCTATGAAAATCGGTGATTCCTCTGATCAATTGTCATCTTCCGATCCCCTTGATGCTAAACCATTACCTGCGATTAGTTTATTTACCATGTTTCGGTTAGGTCTGTTTCAAATGGGGTTAGGAATTATGTCTCTCCTAACTTTAGGTGTAATTAACCGGATTATGATTGATGAGTTAAAAGTTCCGGCGTTGGTGGCGGCGGGGGCGATCGCCATGCACCAATTTGTTTCCCCGGCTAGAGTGTGGTTTGGTCAGATGTCCGATGCTAAACCTTTATGGGGATATCATCGCAGTAGTTATGTTTGGATCGGGTTAATTTTATTTACCAGTACGTCATTTTTAGCCCTACAAGTTGTTTGGCTTTTAGGTGCTAGTATTCAAACTAATGGATTCAATGGGATTGCCTATTTATGGGCGGGTTTATTAGCTTTAATTTTTGCCGGATATGGTTTAGCTTTAAGCGCAAGTTCCACACCATTTACGGCTTTATTATTTGACATTTCTGATGAAAATAATCGTTCCAAACTAATTAGTATTGTTTGGTCAATGCTAATGGTAGGAATTGTAATTGGAGCGATTATTAGTTCCAAAATTCTCCATCGTCCCGAACTTTGTGGAGCAGAGGTTTTAACTGCTCATCCCATAGCCGTACAAACAGCTACAAATTTACCGCAATTACAAGCCTCTGTTAACCTATTATTCATGATCATACCATTAATGGTAATCGGGTTATCTTTTCTGGCAACTATTGGCATTGAACGTAAATTTTCTCGCTACAAACTGCGCTCAAACATTGTGGAAAGGGAAGATCAAATTACCTTTGGTCGCGCCCTCAAAATTCTCACCGCCAGCCGACAAACCGGGTTATTTTTTAGCTTTTTATTAGTAATGACAATTAGTTTATTTATGCAGGATGCTGTCTTAGAACCCTATGGCGGTGAAGTCTTTGGAATGTGTGTATCTGAAACTACAAAATTAAATGCGTTTTTTGGGATAGGAACTTTAATTGGGATTGCTTCAACCGGATTTTTAATTATTCCCCGTTTTGGTAAAAAAAATACGGTTAAAATGGGTTGTATTGGAGGATCAATTTGTTTGTTATTATTTATAATAGCGGGTTTTTATGCTGATTCTGGATTATTAAAAGGAGCGTTATTATTATTTGGTTTAAATTCGGGAATTTTGACATCTGGAGCGATTAATTTAATGTTAGATTTAACTTTAGCTGAAACCGCCGGAACTTTTATTGGAGCTTGGGGTTTAGCTCAAGCGATGGCGCGGGGATTAGCAACNNTGCAATTTTAGATTTAGGAAGGGCGATATTTCAGGTTCCTTTCTTAGCTTATGGTTCTGTTTTTGCGGTACAAGCAATTGGCATGATTTTAGCTATTGTATTATTAAATCGTGTGAATATTAGAGAATTTAGTGAAACTGCCAAACAAGCGATCGCCAATGTGTTAGAACAGGAATTAGATTAAACTCTTGACTCGATTTAGTAAAAAAGGTGCAATCTCATTAACCGATAAAATATATTGAGCCGCACCTAAAGCGATCGCTTCTGCGGGCATTCCAAAGACCACAGAACTTTCCTGATTTTGGGCAATAGTTAACCCGCCATGGTCAGAAATTGCCTTCATTCCATCCGCACCATCCCGTCCCATTCCTGTTAACAAAACCCCAGCAGCACTCGCACCATAAAACTCAGCAACAGACTCTAAAGTTCTTGTCACCGCAGGACGATGACCCGCCAGTGGAGGTGCATTCGAGTAGGTAAAGCGACCACTAAGGCTAAATTCTAAATGATGTCCGTCCGGGGCAAAATAAACAGATCCCGGTTGAGGAAGTTCGCCAACCGTAGCGATTTTAATGGATAAATGGCATTCCCCATTTAACCAACTAACCAACCCGGGCAGAAATCCCTCACTAATATGCTGAACACAAACAATTGGAACGGGAAAATTACTGGGAAATTGAGTTAAAATTGTATGTAAAGCTTGGGGGCCACCCGTAGATGCACCGATAGCCAGGATTTTAATTGTTTTAGAATATACACCAAAAACCTTTGCGGGTGAACCTACAAAGGGCTGGGGTGGGGATAAAATTGTTCTACTTATTGGTGTAGGTGGAGTTATAGATAGGCGGTTTTGACTGACAAAGGGTTGGGATTTACGATGTTTAGTAAAAACTTTTACCCCAGCCAGAACTTTAATTTTTTGAATTAATTCCTGTCCGATTAACTCATAATCCGAGGCTAAACCAGTTTTAGGTTTAGGAAACACATCAACAGCCCCGGCATTTAATAGTTGAAAAACATTTTGAGTATCATCAGATTGAACCGAAGCACTAATTACCAAAATCGGACGAGGATAAAGTACCATGACTTCCTGGATAAATTCCAGTCCGTTCATTTGGGGCATATAAAAATCTGTACAAATAACATCCGGTTGCACCGTGGGAACTAATGTCAATGCTTCCTTACCTGTGCGAGCAGTTCCCACAACACTTATATCTTGAGAAGTCGATAAAATTCGTTTCAGAATAATTAAAGCAACAGCCGAATCTTCAACTAGGAGAACTCGAATTGGCATTTTATAGTTAGTCACTTATTGAATGTCGGGTATTCTTAATTATACTAATCTTTTGAGAGTTTCTATCAAAACTTCTTGATTAAAAGAAGCTTTGGTAATATAGGCATTCGCCCCCGCTTCTGCACCTTTGCGTTTATCTTCATCCGAAGCCAAAGAAGTAACCAAAATAATCGGCAATTCACTATATTCTTGATTTTGGCGAATTTTTGTGGCTAAACCTAAGCCATCCAAATTAGGCATCTGGATATCAGAAACCACTGCATCAAAGCAGCGAGTGCTAAGTTTGTTAAACCCATCTAATCCATCCACCGCCGTCACAACTTCATAACCTGCTGCTTCTAAAATTCGTTTTTCTTGGGTGCGAGTTGCGATCGAATCTTCTACTAATAAAATCACAGGTTTATGGTCGGAAGCTTGGTCAATATTTGAAGGCGATCGCACTATGGGAGACACCATCACACCCGCTTGTTTGCGAATAGATTTAATTAAATCTTGAGGACTTAAAATAATACAGACTTCCCCCGTGCCTAAAATAGTGGCTCCGGCCACATTTCTGACCCGTTTTAATAATTGACTTTGAGGTTTTAATACGACATCTTGTTCATCAATTAAAGCATCGACAAATAATCCTAATTTTTCTTCACCTACTTTTAAAATAATACAAGGGAAAGAAGCATCCGTTCTTGAGTAACTTTCATTCTTATGAATAAATGATGGCGAAATAGAAAGGTTAGATTTTGTCTCTGTAGAAGTTTTATTCTCAGATTCACCTTGAGATTGAACCAAACGAATTTCCAATAAATCAGCAAGTTTAGTAACTGAAATCGGTTGGTTTTCAAAAACAATTGTTTCTCGACCTTCAATAGCAAAAATTTCATTGGACATAACCAGCCGCGTCATTTGTACAAACTCTACCGGAATAGCATAGGAAATCCCCTTAACTGACACAATTAAAACATGAGCCGTTGCTAAAGTTGTTCCCAATTGAATCCGAAATAAACAGCCCTTTTGAGAAGAAGATTCAACTTGAATAATTCCTTTTAAACGTTCAACATTTGTCCGCACCACATCCATTCCCACCCCCCGTCCCGATACTTCTGTCACAACAGTTCGGGTGGTAAAACCAGGAGCAAAAATTAAACCATGAATTTGTTGCGGGGTCATTCCTAATAATTCTTCTGGTTGACAAATTCCCCGTTTTAAAGCTATTTGTTTAATTTTTTCTAAATCTAATCCTCGACCATCATCATTAACTTCTAGGACAACATGGGTGGCTGTTTGATATCCGCGTAACTTAATTTTTGCGATCGCAGGTTTACCTAATATTTCCCGTTCTTCTGAAGTTTCAATGCCATGATCGATCGCATTTCTTAAAATGTGCATCAAAGGATCTTTCATTTCTTCTAAAATCCGTTTATCCGCCCGGGTATCCCCACCAGAAATAATTAATTCAATTTCTTTTCCCTGTTGTCGAGATAAATCCCTTACCATTCGAGGAAACAAATTAAAAATAGTTGATAGGGGTAATAATCGTAATGTTCTGACTCCATCTTCGAGTTCATCACTAATAATTTCTAAGCGAGCAATATCTTCAGAAAAAGTATTTCTAAGTTGATTAATTAAAGCTCCTAACTGTTCTAAACGTTCTGTACTACGATGATAATAATTTTGCAGTTGCCCCATTGTGCCATTTTCAGAAATATGACGATTCAGGTTATTTTCTAAGTCATGGACAACAAAACGATTCACAAAAGCATCTCGACTCCATTCTTCCCATAAACTAACCAAATCTTCAATTTCATTTAGCCGATGAGCAATCCGAATTTTAGTAACAGTTAATTCTCCAGTTTGAGTCATTAACCCATCTAAATTGCGCGTCGGGACTCGAATTGTTTCAATTTTATAACTAGATTCCGGGCTTATAGTCACCGGAGCCGAGGTATTCATGGATTCAGAAATTTTGGCAACCGGAACCGGAATTTCAGTAACTTCTGGGGTAGGAAAAGAAACCGGAGTAATAGTTTTTTCCTCTAAATTTTCCTCTAAA
>DMPJ01000117.1:226-2978 GCA_003456035.1 Planktothrix sp. UBA8402 | reverse complement strand
GAGGGTAAGGGCTAAAAACCATTGCTGATAGTAGGGTTACTCCTTGCAGAAATTGAGCCACATCTAAACTCCAAGTTAGAGTGGGTAATCCTGTCCCACTGTACCCTAAAGAACGAGCTAATACCGGGAGAATTTGCCCGGCTTCGGTAATAAAAGAGGGAATGTAGTGGGCGAGATTGGCAGCTAAAACAAAGGGAAGATAGGCGTAAATAATGGTTAAATAATCGGGTTGTTCGGAATCAAAAAAGCGAGCGATCGCATGAGTGAAATATGTTAATATTGCCGGAATACTCAGTAATGCTAAAGTGATCGGTAAACTGGTTAAAAAATGATCAGCATCTACAGGTACATTTTCCCATCCTAACCAACCTAAAATAGTCTGGGAATGGTGCATAAAGACACCGCCAAATAATAGTAATAACAGCGCCACTTCTGCCCAAAAACCGTGATGATCATCTAATAAATCCGATGCAGGAAAGCGTAAATTGAATTGTACTGAACGATTGGGACAAGTTTTTAAACAATCCATACAAAGCATACAATCGCGGTTATCTTGCAATTGGGCGGGATGGGAATAAAGCGGACAACCTTTACTGGCTTGTCCTTCATTGGGTAAGGCATCAGCAAAGTTAAGTGCAGTTTCCGTACTACCTTTATAACAGCCAAAGGTACTACACTGACTGCCACAGACTTGCTGAGTTGATCGCAATTCCGTGATTGACAATTTAGCAAACATCCCATTCATCCCCCCAATGGGACAGAGATGGCGACACCACAGCCGACGTTCATAAATAACACTAAAAATCACTGCCCCAGCCGTAATTGCTAACAATAACCAAGCCGAAAGATAGGCATGGTGGGGCAAATCCCACAGTTTTTCCCACAGATAAATTATTACAAACCCGGCAAATAATATCCACGCCCCCCAACGATTTAACCATTGAGTTTTCCAGGTCAGTTGTTGACGGGGAAATAACCATAAAGAAATCTGGCGCATCCATTCACCCATAATCATAAATGGGCAGACAGCACACCAAACTCGCCCCACAAAGGCGAATAAAAATAAATAACCGGGCCACCACCAAGCCCAAAATAAGTTGAGGGTAATACTGCTATCTCGTGATTGGGAACCAATAAAACCTAAAATTGTAACGGGTACGAAAATTACCATCATCACGATCCAGATCCCCTCTGGATACCAGCGACTCAGCAAAAATTTCCGCAACCCCGGAACATGGGTGAGCAAATCAATCCTAAAGGCATTTTTCTTAGATTCTACTGACCACAAAGCTTGTTCTGGGATCACCGATTGCCCGATGGGGGTCATCATCACCGCTCGGTGCAATATTTCGGCTAATTCGGCTAAATTGCCGGGATATTCGTAACTAATCAATCGGCGTAAATCGGCTTGATCAAGTTGTAGCAGGGGGCGATTTTGTTCCCGACAAAATTGATGGAGGAAATATTCGGCAAAGTTGGGAATATCTGCTTTCCGTTGGGGGAGGGTAGATAGTTTAATTGAAATCGTTTCAATATCGGGAAAAATTAGTTTTTTGGCAGAAGCAAAGATTAAACGCACCCAAGATTGAACGGGTTGAGGCGGTTCCTGAGATAATTGATGATTGTCTAATATGCCNNGTGGGATAATTAACCCGGTTTTCAGATAGTGAATTAACCGAGTGCGATCGCCTTCGCTCAAAACATGAACATTATCGAGTAATAGGGTTCCCTGTTCTAATAATTCCAAAATACCAGGTTGTTTGCCCGTTCTCCCAAATAAGACATCGGTATTAAGTCGGCCATCGGCGGTGTGGGGAAGTTCGGCACAATCTAATTCAACAAAGGGTCGGTCGGCTAATTCAGACCGCAGGTGGATCAGTCCCGCTAAAAAGGTTTTTCCGCTACCCGATTGAGCGTGAAACACCACAGGCGTTAACTCAGATGCCGCTTGATCGATTTTTGGGGCTAGTTTTTGGGTGGCTTTGCTATGACCTAGAATCATTTCCCCGGTGGGAAGATCTTGGATGTAGGGTTGCAAGCCTCGAATGCGTTCTTCTTCCCAAGCAATGCGACTGGCAAAATCATCTAAGTCTCGCATCAACAGGGAATAGATCGCTTGTTGAATGGGCGGACAGTCTGTTACCAGTTCCAAAAACGGCTTCTGAGGTAAAAATAGAATTTCACTGGCTGTCAGGGCGATCGCGCTGCTATGGTATGTCCCTTCATCGGAACTCGCCACCAGTGTATAGCCAAATAAATCTCCAGGGTGGCGATCGCGGATCGACAATTTACCAATGGGCGACTGTTGGAAGATTTCCACCTTTCCCAGCTTGAGCAAATATAGCCCGATGGGAGTTTGGCCTTCTAGGTAAATCAGGCTTCCGGCTTCGACTTGGAAGCGATGGAACAATCGGGCAATTGCCTGCATCGCGCTTTCTGGCAAGCTTTCCCAGGTTCGCTGACTACCTAGCCAAAGGATATATTCTGCCATTTCTGCTTCATCGGGAGCAACTGTTGGATCACAATCGATGAGTTGCGGCAAGGGTTGGTCTAGGCTTGGCGGTATCGAGCGAGATGGGAAGATGCTTGTTAACTCAATAGAGTTCATAAGGCTAATTTCCATCAATTCAGCGAGCAAGACTTTGAAATGTCTGGTATTCTAATATTGATTTTACCCGAATATTTTTTGCTTTTTAAGTAGCCAATGGCACAATTTATCAGGATATAGCAGGGAACAGGGAATTACGAATTA
>DMPJ01000117.1:0-190 GCA_003456035.1 Planktothrix sp. UBA8402 | reverse complement strand
ACGAATTACGAATTACGAATTACCCCCCAAATCCCCGTGCACGGGGGTTTGGGGGGGTAATATTTCTAATTGTTCAAGGTTTAACCTTAAAAAAAGCGACCTTGACCTCTATTCGGTTGAGTTTGACAGCGCTCAAAAGCGGGTAAATGTCTTTCCTGAGAGACTTGACGCAGTTGGGTAAAAGCAGCTT
>DMPJ01000122.1 GCA_003456035.1 Planktothrix sp. UBA8402 | reverse complement strand
ATTTGGAAAAGCGGGTGGCGGGAATCGAACCCGCATTAATAGCTTGGAAGGCTGAATATTAAATTATCCTTAATTCCCTCGCTGTAAAGGTTACATCTGAGATAAGTCCTGTAGAATATCTACCACTGCACATCAAATGCACATCAAAACAGGATATTATGCACGACCAATCAAAACGTCGCAAGGGTCAAGTCGGGGTGTTAGTGGCGCGTGGCCGTTTAAGATTGAGCATCCCCCGCGATATTTATGGCGGTCAGCAAAAGTTTATTTATTTGGGATGTCCTGATAGTCCTGAATATCGGGGTAAAGCAAGCAACGCCGCCAAACAGGTAGAGATTGACATTATTAATGGGGAGTTTGATTTTAGTCATCAGAAATACATCAGAATGGTTAATCCCCAACAACCTTCTTTTACTGTTGTTGAAACCTTTAAACCCAAGCCAGAGTTATCTTTGCAGCAATGTTGGGACTTATATTTTGACTACAAAAAAACGAGTTGGAAAAAAGGGGAAGATGGAACTAAATCAACGATGGATTATATGGAAAAATTGGGTGATTATATTCACAACTGTTCAGTAACAGAATTTGACGCTTTGGCAGTTCGGCAGTGGTTTTTAGACAACACCACGGAGTCTATGACTAAACGATGTTTAACCCATATCAATGCGGCTGTTAGGTTTGCGATTAAACATAAAAGGATTAGTTTAACCAGTAGTCCGTTTGAGGGAATGCCTCAAGAATTAACCCATCATTATGAGATTGAATCCGAACCGATGGCGTTATCTTTAGAGGAAAAACAGAAAATATTTGAAGGGTTCCAAAACCATAAAGGCAACTGGAATGGACGGGGTTATACGGGTTACTCATACAGTTATTACTACCCGTTTGTTAAAGGTTTATTTTTGATTGGAAGACGACCCGAGGAGATTTGTCAGTACCGATGGAATATGGTTAAGTCTGGACTTCTGCACATTCCTGGACGGATTACAAAAACTGCGCGTGATGGTAAATTCCCTCTGTACACTGAATTAGAGGAATTGTTAAACAGTATTAAACCGGAAAACCCAGACCCTAACGCTTGGGTGTTTCCTAGTCCCAAAGGGTTAAAAATTAACTATGGAAACTTTAGTAATAAAGCTTGGAATAAAGTTGTTGACCCTTTATTTCCAGGCCGCAACTTAACCCCCCGGTGTGGACGAGATACCTTCATTACTGAACAGATTATTTTACATAATCGTTCTGAGAGTGTTGTTGCTAAGTGGTGTGACACATCCCCTGATGAAATACGACGCCGTTACCTAGGGGATGCTGCAATTTATGAGTTAAGGCCGGGAAGTTTTAGTGATTGATTGCGATCGCTAATCAAGTAAGGATATCTGATCACCATCCGGTTCTACTGGTTTCGGATTGGGGTCAGATAATCCTAACTCCGTCGGGGTGATTCCCAATCGGGGTAAGAATTTGGTAAAAAACTTCTCTCCTTTACTATTCCATTTCAACCATACGTCGGCCAGACAAACTTGAGAGGGCGTGAGTTCTTTCCAGTCCTTCAAAAAGGCTTCTTTAGACTTGTACCCGCAAACCTGAGTAAAAGTACGTTTGATTAGGTCAACAACTTGCTGCTCCCTCTTGGAGAGTATTTCGCCGTTTTGTACTTTCCTTATGAAGTTTAAATCTTTCTGAGTCTGAGACGGTTCCGACTTAGATCGGGGTGATGACGGCGGCAGATTGTCGGGCTCTATTTGGGGAATTTCTACGGGTTCAACTTCTGAAAGTTGATCATAAATATTATTTTCTATAACCCCCCCCTCCAACTGGTGCAACTGGTGCAAACCCCCATTATATAAGGGTTCAACTGGTGCATCAACTGGTGCATCAACTGGTGCATCAACTGGTGCAACTGGTGCAAGTTGACTCGCTTTGTTCAATTTCATCAAATATTGTTCATAGTTGGGGGAACGGTCATCGTCATCGGCTCTCACCCGCAATCCGACAAAATAGGCATGGCGACGGGACTTGTCCCAAGCTACATCCTCACCCAGATAGTCGCTGCATAATTCGTCTAAGTGTTTAGGGAATTTAACTTGAGATAGTGGCTTTAATCCAGCGTTGTCGCAAAAACTTTTATAGGCATCAAAGAGGAAACTAACGCGCGATTCAGCCGTCGGGTCAAGTACCAGGGCATCATTAAAGAATGCAGCGACGCTATTAGATTCCATCTTCATCCGCCATTCATGCAGTTTGAATTCGACAATATCCGCGTCCCCATAACCTCTAATCAGTTGGGTAACTTCGTGATCTGATAATTGCAGGGCAACGGCAATCAATTGGGGGATTTCCTGATCCATTGAATTCTCCAGTTCCCCTGTGCGCTTCTGAATCGGAACCGGATTGTTAAAAGGAATTAAGCACAGCCTCCGGTCTAATCCGGTGGTGTCTCCCATGAAAACGGTGTGATTACTTGCGATTACAGTTGTACCCAGGAAAGGAGCCGAGCCGGGACTTTTCCGAATTTCCCTAAACCGGATATCATCCCCCCCTGTTAACTTTAAAATCGTTTCACAGCCTACCTGTTTTCGTTCATCGGAAAAGATAACTAATTGTTTATCAATGATGGATGCTAACTCATATTCACTAGATAAAGACGATAAACTAGACCCTTGATAGTTGCCTTTTCCGACACATTTTTGCAGTAATCTTAGGAATGTTCCCTTACCAGTTCCGGGTTTGCCCGACAAGTGAACAAATTGCTGTAATTCACTGAACCTAAACTTAATTACCCCGTTAATTACGGCTAAAAGTTTCTTGATGCCACGTTCATCTCCTTTCATTGCTTCTGTCAAGAATTGATAGACAGAAGGGCATTCAGCTTTGAGGGTGACTAAAAAATTATCCCGAATAGTGATGGGTTTATAGTCATAAGGAAGGTTAGAAGTGAACCCAAAACCAGGGGAATGCTCTAATAGTTTTCCGGTAGAAACTTCTAAAATACCGTTGTTAAATGCAATATATTTGCTAGTGTCATAGGTTTTCCACTGTCTTATCCGTAGGTCATACTCCAAAAGTTTGACAGTATCACCTATAAAAGCAGAACCTTTATAGTTAACATTTTTAGAGTCTAGGATTGTTTTGACGGCAGATAAAAATGAACCATCATCATATTTTTCCCAGTATTTATCATTCCAATACCGCCATAATTGTTGTTGGTTGTGATATTTAAAACGCTGTTGAAAGTCTTCTGCAATTTCTTTAGCAACTAACCGAGGGACGGGTCTACCTTTTGAGGGTTTATCATCATCCTTTGTAAATTGCTGTTCCCATTTATTAATCGTTTCAGCACGAGCCAAAACATTTGATTTAAACTTATCGGCCCCACTCATGAGGATATAATCATCACTTCCTTTGCCTTCGTTCTCTGTCCACAGTCCCGTGACGGAGTAAACAGGAACCTTGAATAGTGATAACTGATGAGCTAATTTCCGTTGTGCCTCGTTCACGGGTGGCTTGGTTGCACAATCGGCGTCAAAAGCAATTATAAACCCAAACCCCGCACGGGCCAGTTTTTCTAATGTTGGGACAAGGTAACGGCGCTTTTGGGGGTCTTTGGCTCCTGAAGTTAATCCCATCTCAACCCCTAACGCTGCAACTGTTGGGACACCGTGAGAACTGAGTGAGACAGCTTTTAAGAAACCTTCAACCAACACTAAACATGGATGACCGTCAATGGTATAACAGTGGCTTTTAAGAGTCTCTACATCATCCCAGAAGCGATCATTGTCAGGATGACGCGGCAACATCGCATCATAGCCTTGGTCATCCTGACACGACCGATACTTAGGTCTTTTGCCATCGGTTGACCCCCAAGGTTTATCGGGTTTGAATTGTTCTTGAAGATTATCTCCCCTGAGTAGAATACCGTCTGATTGGGCGGTATAACCCAAATGGTCTGAGGCGACTTTAGCATCTACGCTGAAGCAATTGGCTTCTACCCATCTAGTGTCTAACCCTCGTTTCTGGGTTAGCTCTTTGAGATGTTTGGAATTTAATGTACGGTTGTCTTGTGTAGATTGGGGATTTTGAGTTATAATTGTGTTTATCATGTTTAAAATTCCAACGAGTTACCATTCGTGACCAAGAGACCACGGATGGTAATTATGTTTTATTAGATAAAAGAAAATAGAAATTTAACGGGGAAAGGAAATGAGTAGGTAATNNGATAATTAAGCATTTTCCCCTAGGCTGACAACTGTGCAGCCAAATACTTAGTCCCAAAAATCAAGAAAAACTAACTGCATAGACTTTTTTTTAACGGACTTTTTGAAGATTCTTAACTATGTCAAACGTGAACCAAGCAATGTCAAGACGAACAATTCTACCGCTCCAATTAACACAATAGTACACTTGTTTCGACAAAACTGTGATTAACTTTCAGAAAATAAAGAAGGTTCGTCCTGACTCCGTGAGTTATGATTGTGGATAGCGGGTAAGCGGTGAATATACATCCTCAAAAGTTCCGACACCGTTGTTCCCTTTTTCGCTGCATAGCGTTCAAGTTTTAACAATTCGGCATCATTAACTTTGAAAACGACTCTGTTACCACGGGGTTGTTTTTTCATGTTGAGATGTGAAAATAAGCTGTTACACCTTCATTACACCACTATTTTTTAATGTTGGTGAAACTCTTGTCACATCTCGCAAAAGCGACCGCAAATCCTTTGAGACTTCCCTAAAGGTATTTCGTCGTATCCTTCTAAATTCGTCAAAGTCAGGAGTCATCTTGACAACGTGGGCTTTTTAGAAAGGGGTGTAACAAAGTGCAACCCCTTGGAACTTTCACCCTGATATCTCTCGGACTTTCGTATGGGTTTGATTCAAGTTCTCAACAAACTGCTCAAGTCGCTCCCTATCCCATTCCTTTAGAAACAGGCCAAGTAAAAACAGGCAATTGTCCACTTGAATATCGGGTGGGTATTTATTTTCATCGGTAAAAGCCGCGACAATAAGATGGTGATACTGAAGTAATTGTGATGCTTCATTGGTTAAATCTTGT
>DMPJ01000507.1:6416-10186 GCA_003456035.1 Planktothrix sp. UBA8402 | reverse complement strand
AAGCCCAGGCGGTTCTAGCGCGAACCTACGCCTTGCAAAATCTCCGACGGTTTGAAGCGGACAATTATCATCTTTGTGCTAATACTGACTGTCAAGTTTATCGAGGACTAACGGAAGTTTATGGGAGTACGGATCAAGCTATTGAGGTTACTAAAGGTTTAGTTTTAACCCATAATAATACCTTGACAGATGCGGTGTATTTTTCCACCAGTGGGGGAGTCACGGCAAATTATAATGATATTTGGAATGGAGAACCTCGCCCCTATTTACAAGGGGTAATTGATGCTCCGAATCAAATTTGGGATTTATCTCAACAAAATTTAGCTTCCGAACCTAATTTTAGAAAGTTTATGAATCTGAAAACCGGATTTAATGAAACTGGAGAACTTGATTTTCGTTGGCGGGAAGAAGCCAGCTTAGAAGCCATTGCAGAACAATTGCGATCTTACTTAAAACGGCGCAATTTGCCTCAAGCTAATTTTAAGACCGTTCAAAAGGTTGAAATTGTAGAGCGATCGCCAACCGGGCGGATATTGAAAATGACAGTAACGACAGATCAAGGCGTGTTAGAAATTGCTAAAGATGAAATTCAAAGTGCATTTTTACCCCCAATTAGCACTTTATTTTATATTGATCCGGTTTACAATCCCAATAAAACCCTTAAAGGTTATGTTTTTGTTGGCGGAGGTTTCGGACATGGGGTAGGAATGAGTCAGACAGGATCTTATCATCTGGCCAAATTAGGATGGTCAAGTGAACAAATTTTAAACTTTTACTTCCCAGGAACCCAACTACAACCTTTAAATTCATCCCTGCTGTCGGGGAATTAACAGAAATTCAGAGTTCAACGCTGTTGATATATCCCAACCTTGAACTCTGAATCGGTGAATAAATTAATATAAATCTTCTTCTTTATTCGTCCAGATCACAGAATCAGAAGTCGGGTAAGCAACACAGGTTAAAACATATCCGGCTTCGATTTGGTCATCATCCAAGAAAGACTGATCAGATTGGTCAACCGTACCCGATTCAATTTTACCTGCACAGGTGGAACAAGCACCCGAACGACAAGAAGATGGCAGTTCCAGTCCGGCTTCTTCTGCCGCNNATCTAAAATAAACTCATCATCAGGGACTTCAATCGTATTTTCAGTTATGGTTTCACCTTCTTGAGTTTTCAGTGTGACTTTGTAAGTAGTAGTAGCAGCAGTCATGTAGTGATCCTCTCACGAATTTCGATAAAAACTCTAAAAATCCCTGATAGCAAGCAAAAGCTTGATTAGGCTTTGTTTGCATCGTGGAATTTTCTTCTCCTCTGATATTACGAGAAAAAGCCGACATTGTAAAACCTGATCAACCCAGATTTAGAATGGGATTTATTATAAATTTTTCTAATTACATCTTGATTGCTTATATAAGACTGGTAAATGTTCAGGCGGGTTAGGAATCAGATCAACAGGCGAAGTCAGTCTTTGTGAAGTAACTAAACTCTTAATTCCCAAAAACCCAACTTCAGCCCGTCAATCCTTTATGAATTCAAAGCTCAACGCCGATAATAACCATCACCGTTGAACTTTGAACAAACACGCAAATGACTAGACTTCCACCTCATTTTCTTTGTGGGTCTCGATCACAACATCAGAAGTGGGGTAAGCCACGCAGGTCAAAACGTATCCGGCTTCGATTTGTTCATCCTCTAAGAAATTCTGATCGTCTTGGTTGACTGTACCGGAAACAATTTTACCTGCACAGGATGAGCAAGAACCTGCACGACAGGAATAAGGCAGATCAATGCCTTCGTCATCTACCGCCGCATCCAAAATATAGACATCATCAGCGACTTCAATGGTCTTATCGCCGTCTGGAGTTTTCAGTGTGACTTTATAAGTAGCCATGTCGTGTTCCTCTCGTTAATTTCGATAAAAATATAAAAATCCCTTATGCAAATCAAAGGCGTTAATTAGCCTTCGTTTGCATCACAGATTTTTTGCACCTCTCGATATTAGGAGAAAAAGCGGAAGTTGTAAAACCTTGTCAACCTAGATTTAGAATGGGATTTATTATAAATTTTTCTAATTACATCTTGATTACTTATATCTAGCCCCTTTGTCCTGTTACCCTGATATCATGACTCAATCTTTATTTTCTTCTGTTGGTAAGGCTTCCCATCCTCTGCAAGTGGGTATTGTTGGTACTGGATATGCGGCCAAAATGCGGGCGGCGGCTTTAATTGCTGATCCGCGATCGCAACTTGTGGCCATTGCCGGTTATACCCCCACCTCCACCATTGCCTTTAGTCAAGAATTTGATGTTACGGTATCTGCATCCTGGGTTGATTTAGTCGATCGGCCAGATATTGATCTGGTGATCATTTGTACGGTTAATCGAGATCATGGCAAGATTGCCCGTTATGCCTTAGAACAGGATAAACACGTTGTCGTTGAATATCCCCTGAGTTTAGATCCCCAGGACGCAGAATCTTTAATTACCCTGGCGCAAGAGAAAAATAAACTCCTCCATGTCGAACATATTGAACTATTGGGAGGACTGCACAATGCGATTAAAGACTCCCTGGAGGCTATTGGTCAAGTGTTCTATGTTCGTTATGTCACTATTAACCCCCAACATCCGGCCCCGGCTAAATGGACATATCAGCCTTCTTTATTTGGTTTTCCTATAATTGGAGCGTTGTCCCTTTTGCATAGATTTACTGATTTATTTGGGACGGTAGTTAGTGTCAATTGTCAAGCCCAATATTGGGATATTGAACCGGATCTTTATAAAGCTTGTTTATGTAATGTACAGTTAACTTTTAATAATGGCATCCTCGGAGAATCTGTTTATGGAAAAGGAGAAGTTTTTTGGCAGTCTGATAATACTTTTACCCTCTATGGTGAACAGGGAACGTTAATTTTTACTCCCGAAAAGGGTCAACTAATTCAAAACGATACTATTCAAAATATTGAGGTAGCTCCTCGTCGGGGATTATTTGTTAAAGATACCCAGATGGTTTTAGATTTTCTCTATGAAGGAAAGCCCCTTTATATTACGCCAGAAGCCAGTTTATATACCCTAAAAGTTGCTGAGGCGGCGCGACAGTCCAGTTTATTAGGGGAAACTGTCAAAATTCATTCTGAGATTATTTCCTAATAGATATTCGGTTGGGTTGAGTGACAACAAAACCGATCACAGATTTAAGAGGATTTCACGGATTTCGCAGATTTTAATCTGTGTAATTTGCGTAATCCGTTTAATCCGTGATCAAGTTTTATGGGATTAAAGTTGGCGGTCATTCAACCAATTTTCTAAATCTGTTGCTTCTGAAAAATCCAGAAGTGCTTCCCCTAAATTCTCTAATTCTTCTACAGATAAGGTCTGAATTTGTTCTTGTATTGTAGGAGCGATCGCACCGACTCGTCGAGTCAACTGGCGAGTAACAAACGACAGCGCCTCCCGTTGTTGTCCTTGTTGTCTTCCTTGTTGGAGACCTTCAAGGAGACCATCTTCCCGAATTTCTTGGTAAATGACAGACTCGCGCATAGTTTCCTTCCTAAATAGTTGTCTGATTAAGTTTTTTTCAAACCTCAAACCCGCGAGAACTTGAGTACAAGCGAGTAGATCGGCTTGTTGTGATGGTTCTTCAATTGTAGCAATTTGATTCGCTATTTGCTCTAGCAAAATTCGGGGTGAATTGGTTTGAGATAATGTCGCAAAGGGTAGCAAACCGGGGACGGATAGCAATAAATCGGGGTCTTGTTCCCAGAGGCGAAT
>DMPJ01000507.1:0-6344 GCA_003456035.1 Planktothrix sp. UBA8402 | reverse complement strand
GTAGTCAAGCATTCTGAACGGGAGGGGAGGGTTGGAATAGGATAGGGTTTGAAATTCCAGGTGTAGAATTTGGTTATCCGCTTGCAAAAAGGCCAGAGAATCAGCGCGGATAGGTTCTTGAATTAGTTCAGTTTTGAGTACCTGAATGCTGGTAGGTTGCTCAAGGGGAAGCAACCATTGGACAAAAGCATCTGGGAATTTTTCAGCTAGATATTTACAAGTGTTATCGTAGGCCAAGGAAGTTCGGTTGAGAAATGGGTGTGAATTGTGATTGTATTAATATTATCAAAAACAGGTCTGATACAGAAACCGGGTTTATGAAAAATAAAACCCGGTTTTTTGGGTTATTTGTGTTTTTCCAAATATTTTTGCACTCCTTTCCCCATATCAATTAAATTGGGTTCGAGTTTACTTGCTAGAATTTGTTCAAATAAATTGGCTAATTGAGTCTTGAGAAAATCGGGAATTCCATCTAGTTTATTGGGGTCTAGTTGAATTTCACCTCTGGTTTGAATTAGGGTGTGGTTTTTATCCTCTAAAAAGGTATTTTTCCCTGAACATTGGAATGCTTCTGTAAAGGCTGGGGTTTTAATTTGCCAATCTAAGGTAAAGTCTTGATTATTCCAGGTGTCGTATTCTGTCCAACGGAGTTTATTCTGTTTTAATATATCTTCAAACAGTGCGGGAATATCTTCTGATGATTCCCAGTCATAAACTGTATAAACCGTATCTGCTTCAACTTGACGAGATACTAACTTAACGCCATTCTTAGGCGGTAATAAATTAACAACCTCAATTAATCGATCTCGATAGGTACTAAAAACCAGGGGACGAGGGAAGGGAATTTTGATGTCGGTGACAAGTTTCATAATTAATCAGGTAAAATAGTGCTAATTTAATATTATACACTTGAAAAGATTAGGAATAGGAAGAAGGACGAATTAAAATATAGTCGGGTTCACCTTTATGATTTGGGTTCCAAAAACTCATCTAAGTGATCAAAAGTTCCGCCATAGGTAATTGTAGGGGTATCATAGCCTTTCAGATTAACAGTATATTGTTGAAAATTTTGTTGAGGACAAGCCTGGGCTAGATATTTATAGGTAGTTTCTCCTAATGCAATATCCATACCAATTTCTTTAGTCGAAGATTCTAAACGAAAGGCTGCATTTACCGTATCTCCCAAAGCTGTATAATCAGCAGTACCGCCGCTTCCGGTATTTCCAACCATTGCATATCCGGTATTAATACCAGCGCCAACTCGCAAGGGAAATGGTAAGGGATAATGATTACTAAGTTCTAGGGTAACTTTATGTAATTGACTTAATGCTTTAGCAATTTTTAACATTTCTTGGGGAGTGACTCCTTGAGTTCCATGAAACCAAACCGCCATAATAGCATCGCCAATATATTTATCCACCCAACTGCCATTTTCTCGAATAATTTGTCCGGCGTGACGAAACCAACGACCGATAACTTCTGATAAAATTCGTTCATCTAATTGTCTGGTTAATACGGTAAAATCCCGAATATCCATCACCATTACTGATATCAAACGACGGACAGTTAATGTGGCGGTAAAATCTTCGGATTCGGGTTCGGAGGGGTCAGTTTCTTGGGTAATATCAGGAGAATAAAATTCTAATTCCATTTGTCCGAAAACAATATGATCTCCATTATGAAGTGTAACCGGAATTGTTACCCGCCGACCATTGACAAAAGAACCATTTCTACTCCCTAAATCAATTAAAAAAAACTCTCCATTTTCCATGCGTTGTAACATGGCATGGTTACGAGACATCCATCGGTCTTTGACGACAAAAGTATTGTCTTCACTGCGACCAAATGTCCAGTAATTTTTACCCATCAGTGGCAAATAGCGATTACCACCTTCGGTATGTAAGACTAAATGGGGGGTTGGTTCCAAGGTCAAAATCACTGGATATAGAGCATTGGGGGATTCAAAAGCCACACCCAACAACTAGGAGGGGTGTAGCGGGATATTTTCACCAGTCACCATTTAGGGGCTGGGTGCGGAATTTGCTTTCGCACTTTCAAGGGTATAGCAGCGAGTCAGGTAGATAAAATTGCTCCTTGCTGTTGGAGGTAACTGAGCAAATCTAAACTTATATTAATTGCACCCGTAAAATTAGCGTTTTGAACCGTTGAATCCGTTAAATTAGCATCTTTCAAATTAACTCCTTTGAGATTCCCATGATTCAAATTCGCTTCCACGAAATCCGCTTTTAATAACGTGGCTCGACTCAGATCAGCATAACTCAAATTTGCCAAGGATAAAGTTGCCCCACTCAAATCCACCCCACTCAAGTCGGCTCCACTCAGGTCAGCCCCGGTCAAATCCGCCCGGGTCAGGTTAGCCCCNNACAGCCCCACTGAGGTTAGCTCCACTTAAATTGGCACAGTATAGGTTAGCACCAACCAGATCGGCATTGTATAAATTCACCCCAATCAAGTTGGCCCGAAATAAGTTAGCCCGGAACAGGTGACATCGAAACAGACTGGCTCCACTCAAGTCCGCATTATTAAAATCAGCCCGAAATAGGTCTGTATCTCGAAAATCGCGCTTTCCCGCCGCGTAAGCGATTAAAAGTTCTTCACCGGTCATATTCCGTTTCCTCAAGTCTAGGTTCTTTTCCATTGTCACAAACACAACGCCTAGAATTTGAAAATTAGAAATAAGAATTAAGAATTTGGGATGTTAACACCTCAACAGTCAACGGTCAACTATCTGAAGAATTTCATCAAACAGGGTTACAAGTCCCTCAAATCAATGCTAACCTCTACAAAAGCGGTAAATTGGTGTTTATGTCAGGATGACTCCCCATCATCTACTATGGCCTTACCGACGGAGAACCGAAAAACAGAATTTTACTGCTGGTTAAGGTGGTTAAGGTTTTCTGAGCTTGCCAATTGCTGATGAGGTTGTGCTAGGACTGCCATCAACCTTAACGTTTGCAGACTTGCTCACATAATTTAGGAGGTTCAATATCAGATGAATAAAGAACAACTGGTTCAGGCTACAGCAATTAAAGCTGGTGTGACTAAAAAACAAGCGGATTTGATTGTTTCAGCCATTTGTGAATCCATCATGGAAGCGGTGGCGGATGGTGAAAAAGTAACCCTGGTGGGTTTTGGGTCATTTGAGGCCAGAGAACGCAAAGCCAGAGAAGGTCGTAACCCTAGCACGGGTGCACCCATGACCATTCCGGCGACAACTGTTCCGGTGTTCTCTGCGGGTAAGGCCTTCAAAGAGTTAGTTGCAGGCACTTCTGATCAAGTTGCTTAGGCTATAATCTGAATATTCTTCTGTTGGTTTCATGTTTTTTTGCTATTGCAATTTTGTCTAACTTTTCCCACGCTATACTAATTTTGTTGGCGTGGGATTATTGTTTAAAGAGAAAAAACGGAAATCAGATGTTACAAATTCAGAAATACTCGTAGGGTGCGTAAGCGTAAGCGCACGCACCATTTCTACTATTTAAAACTCAATAGTTTGTGGCGCTCTAGGGAAGGGAATTACATCCCGAATATTTCCCATCCCGGTCATAAATTGTACCACTCGATCAAATCCTAATCCGAATCCGGCATGGGGGACGGTTCCATATTTTCTCAATTCCAAATACCACCATAATTCATCGGGATTTATTCCTAACGTTTGCATCCGATTTTCTAACATTTCTAACCGTTCTTCCCGTTGGGAACCTCCGACAATTTCCCCAATTTTAGGAGCTAATACATCCATTGCTCTAACGGTTTTTCCATCCTCATTTAAGCGCATATAAAAGGCTTTAATTTCTTTGGGATAGTCCGTGACAATTGTCGGCTTTTTAAAGTATTCTTCCGCTAGATAACGTTCATGTTCCGATTGTAAATCTAAACCCCAACTTACCGGATATTCAAACTGTTTATCCGCTTTTTCTAAAATTGCGATCGCTTCGGTATAAGTAATTCGTCCAAACTCATTATTAATAATATTATGAGCCGTTTCTAATACCGATTTATCAATCCGTTCATTGAAAAATTCCATGTCTTCAGGACATTTTTCTAACACCGATTTAAAGATATGTTTCAAGAAATCTTCGGCTAAATCCATATCTCCTTCTAAATCACAAAAAGCCATTTCTGGTTCAATCATCCAAAATTCCGCTAAATGGCGAGAGGTATTAGAATTTTCTGCCCGAAAAGTCGGCCCAAAAGTATAAACATTCCCAAACGCCATCGCCATAATTTCCGCTTCTAATTGCCCACTTACGGTTAAATAAGCGGGTTTTCCAAAGAAGTCTTGATCGTAATCAACCTGTTTAGATTTAGTTAGGGGAATATCCTTTAATTTAAAATTAGTTACACTAAACATTTCCCCCGCTCCTTCACAATCACTAGCAGTAATAATCGGAGTATGAACCCATAAAAAACCCCGTTCTTGGAAGAATTCATGCACCGCCGAAGCACAGGCATTTCTAACCCGAAAAACTGCCCCCAAGGTATTAGTCCGTGCGCGTAAATGCCCTATTTCGCGGAGAAATTCAAAGGAATGACGTTTTTTTTGTAAAGGATAGGTTTCGGCGTCTGCTTCCCCATAAACCTTAACCTCAGATGCTTTTAATTCTATCCGTTGTCCCTTAGCGGGAGACTCCACTAATACCCCGGAAATTTCTACCGAAGCGCCTGTATTTAGTTGTTTTAAAATATTCTCATAGTCGGCTAAATCAGGATTTAATACCACTTGCAAATTAGCCAAAGCTGAACCATCATTGACTTCTACAAAGGTAAATTCTTTTAACTCCCGTTTGGTTCTGACCCAACCCTGAACTGTTACGTTTGCGTCAGGTTTACCTGTTCTCAACAGTTGAATAATTCTACTCACGGTCATGTTGTTTGATCCTTTTGGCTACTATTATATTATTCCTAGATTAGCGAAAAATGGAGCGATCGCCACTAAAATAACATTAATTAACTAAATCCGTGTTCAGCTAAAAACTCTGGAGTAATTTCTGTTAAGGTGGAAATTGCCGGAATATTATCATAACTTTCAACAGAATTCAAGTTTCCTTTCAGATAACTTTGTAAAAATTTCCCGACATATTTTCCTAAAATATCCGCTTCAATATTAACCCAACTTCCCGGTTGTAAATAGCGTAAATTCGTTTCTTGATAACTATGGGGAATCACCGCCACTTGAAACCAATTACCCTCAAGATCACAATCAGAAATTGTTAAACTAATCCCATTGACCGCAATACTACCTTTTGGCACAATATAAGGGGCAATTTGACGCCGCCAAATATTGGTGTCACTAACGGGAGCGCCAAACCGCATTTCCCAAGAACTTGCTGTCGGAATCACGGACTGGAGACACCCAACTCCATCAATATGACCCGTAACAAAATGTCCCCCTAACTTACTTCCGGCTCGTAGGGACGTTTCTAAGTTAAAGTAACCCTCTAAACTCTGTCCCAGTTTTGTCCGATTTAAGGTTTCAGGAGACGCCTCGGCGATAAACCCCTTGTCCCAAATTTCTACCACCGTCAGACAAACTCCATCCACTGCGACACTATCGCCGATGACCAAATCCTTTAAAATTAAGTCTACATCCCCCAGGACGCAACTAATTTGGAATTGATCTTGTCCTATAGGTTGAAGGGTTGCAAGCGCTTGAATAAGTCCTGTAAACATATAGCAGTTAGTTGTTAAAGGTCGAGGTGTTCATGGTTGAGATGTTAACGGTTAACGGTTAACACCTCAACAGCTAAAACCCAATGTCGATTCCGACAAAAATCAAGGCATACTGGAATACAGTTGGTATGATTGTTTATAACTTAACCACTGAGTTTGTCGGGAATATTTGATATAGAGGCTAATAAATCTAATGATTGAAATGAAAGTCGCTGGAATTGCACTCGACGCGGCTACACGCAGCCCGATTATTCTACTGCGAGATGCGGTCGAGAGACGTGCTTTACCGATTTATGTTGGCCAGGATCAAGCAAAATCGATCCTCGGTGCTTTGGAAAATCACAAACCACCCCGACCCCTAACCCATGATTTATTTGTTAATCTTCTCGAAACTTGGGATATGACCCTGGAAAAGATTATCATTCATTCCTTGCAAGATAGCACGTTTTATGCAGTGTTAATTGTTCGTCAAGGGGAAATTAGGAAGGAAATTGACGCCCGTCCTAGTGATGCAATTGCCATTGCTTTACGCACCGATACCCCAATTTGGGTCATGGAAGAAGTAATTGCAGATGCTTCTATTCCTGTGGATAGGGACGCGGATGAGGCGGAAAGACGGGAGTTTCGAGACTTTATCTCTAACTTGAGTC
>DMPJ01000522.1:4022-5196 GCA_003456035.1 Planktothrix sp. UBA8402 | reverse complement strand
TTCGATTGCCAACGTTGATCAATTATAGCATAAAGTTGTTGATTTAAACGTTGAATTAATTCAGGCTTTGTAATGATTACAGGTGCTTTTTTAACCAAAGGTTTAGGAGTAGCAGAAATAGGATTNNGTAATCGTTTCATCTCCACTTCCACTAACTAAAATTGTGCCTTCAGAATTAAATACCAATGACCACACTGGATTTTTATGCTCCGATAAATTGTTTAATAATTCTCCCGTATTAGGATTCCATAAATTAATCGTTTTATCATAACTTCCACTAGCTAAAATATCCCCTTTGGGATTAAAAACAACAGACAAAACAGCGGCGGAATGATGATTTAATGTTTGTAAAACCTTCCCAGTTTTAAACTGCCATAATTTCACAGTATGGTCAGCACTTCCACTGGCTAACATCTTACCATCGGGACTAAAAGCTAGGGATTGAACCGCCCCAGAATGCTGCATTAAAATATAGTTTCCCTCGTCAATTAAAGACCAAATTTTAATATTGCCATTTTCGCTTCCGGCTGCTAAAGTATGACTATCGAGACTAAAAGCAATAGATTTTACCCAATCTTGATTTTCTAGGGTTTTAATCAGTTTACCATTAGACAAATTCCACAGACAAATTGTTTTATCTGTACTCCCAGAAGCCAGCAATTTTCCATCGGGACTAATAGCAATAGTTTTAATATCATCGCTATGACCTTTAAGGGTATGAATAAGTTCACCTGTTTTCAGATTCCAGAGTTTAATTTCATTATCCCAACTCGCACTAATAACTAAATTGCTATCAGGACTAATGGCTAAAGATTCAATTGCATCAACGTGAGCATTTAAGGTTTTTTGTAATTCACCTGTTTTGGTATCCCAAATTTTCATGAAACCGCCATATCCTCCACTAACTAATGTTTTACCATCGGGAGTAATTGCGATCGCATAAATCCATCCTGAATCATCTCTTAAAGTTTGCATAGAGGGCAAAGATAAACTAGATTTAAGACGCGGTAATGTGGCGTTTAATCCTGATATTTTTTTGGTCAAAGCAACCCCTGTAACCATTACAGTTGTCACCAATAAAATCGTTGGAATTTTCCAGTTAATTTGTTTAACAAACATTTGATTTAACTCCATTAATAATAAAAAACCGGGTTTCTAATCGTTTTCTCGGGAT
>DMPJ01000522.1:1210-4006 GCA_003456035.1 Planktothrix sp. UBA8402 | reverse complement strand
GTAGAAACCCGGTTTTTGAGGTTTGCTGAACAATCCATTTACGATACAGAAATAAAACAATAATCATCAACATTGCCATCATTCCAATCGGAGTTAAATATGTCCAATGGTGAGCCATAATTGCCCAAATATGCCAAGTCAATAAAAACATCGCCAAATAGGTTAACTGTTGTAATTTCTTCCAGTTTTTCTTGAGTTTTTTCATACTCCAATTATTAGAAGTAATCGCCAATAAAGTAAAAATAGTTAACGTTGAAACCCCTTGAAAATAGAACCAATAGGTTTTAATATCCAACAAATCAAAATTTCTTTGTTTAAAATAAATATAAGCATGACCGACCGCCAAACCAAAGGATAAAAGACCAATCCAACGCCGATATTTCAACAACCATTTAGGAATCCAGCTTTTTGTTGTAGCGGGAAAAACAATTCTTAAAGTTGTCGGAAGTAACGTTAAAATATAAGCTCCAACGGCTAAAAATCCTAAGAAAGCCGCAAAGGAAACCGGATTAAATTCAAGTTGAAACAGTTGCATGGCTTAATTCCCTAATCCTTCACATTTCTATTAACCCAAACTATGATTACGGTTTTCCGCTCCCTTAGATTACAAATTTGTAATATTATAAAACCATTAATTAAACTATTATTAAGGAAACTCTCATCAAATTCTCATTAAAATTATGAATGTTCTGTTGATTGAAGATCAACCCAAAATCGCCAACTTTGTACAAATGGGTCTGAAAGAACAAGGATTTGTCGTCAACTATTACGACAACGGCGATGACGGATATTTACAAGCGATGAACAACGAATATGATGTCATTGTTCTCGATATTATGATCCCCGGAAAAGATGGATTATCTATTCTCAAAAGTCTCCGCAAAGCTGGACGCAATATTCCTGTGATTTTACTCACCGCCCGCAATGAATTAGAAGACCGACTCGAAGGACTTAATTTAGGTGCAGATGACTATATTTCTAAACCTTTTTTTGTCGAAGAATTAATCGCTCGTATCCATGCTGTTGTCCGTCGCAATATCGGTGAACGCCAAAATATTATTGCTTATGGGTCGTTAAAATTAGATAGAATTACCCGAGAAGTTACCTGTAATAAACAAATTGTTGAACTCACAACCCGGGAATTTAACCTATTAGAATATTTGATGCGAGCGCCCGGACGAGTATTAACCCGCACCCAAATATTAGAACACATTTGGGGTTATGATTTTAACCCGAATACAAATGTTGTAGATGTCTGTATTCAACGGATTAGAAAAAAAATTGATTGTATTGGTGGAAATGATTGTATTGAAAGTGTGCGCGGTGTCGGTTATCGCTTTCGTAAACCGGAGTCAGAAGCATGAAAAAACCATCTTTTCGCGTTCGTATTGCCCTATTGTCTGCAACCCTTACTGGGGCTTCTCTAATCGCCTTTAGTTTAGTATTTTGGTGGCTAATTTATAATGCTTATTTAGGTCGTTTAGACGCACAACTGAAAAATCAATTATTACAAACCGATCATCTACAAGAGCAACCCTCATTACAAGTTTATGAAACTCAATTAACCCGTGATTTTAAGGATACCCCAATCAAAATTTGGGTACTTGATAGACACGGTTATACCCGATATCAGTCAATTAACGGGTCAGACCTCAACCTTCAGGTTTCTGATTTTATCCCATTATCATTACCTCTTTTCCATGATTTAGATGATCACCATAAGTCCGATTTTCATCGGGATTTAGATGATCACCATGAGTCGGATTTTCTTCATGATTTAGACATTCCTCCTCCTCCCCGCCGGCGTTTACCTCGCCTTCCTCCTGAATTCAAAATCATCACCCGACGCTCTCCTACGGGACTGTGGCGCGTTGGTTTAGTCACCTTTCCCCATCAAAAAGTGGCGATCGCTGTTAATTTGAGTATTATTGATCAGGAAATGACCTCGGTTCGCAATGGTTTTTTAGTATCAATTCCTATTTTATTATTACTGATTGCTGGAGGTTCTTGGGCATTATCTGGTAGTGCATTACGTCCAATTCAAGAATTAACAAAAAGTATCCAAAAAGTTACAGTTCAAGGACTAGATCAGCGTGTTCCTATCAGCACAACCGATATGGAATTTGTCGAATTAATTCAAGTCTTTAATCAAATGTTAGAACGCTTAGAACGTAGTTTCAAACAAGCATCTCGCTTCAGTGGAGACGCCGCCCATGAACTCAAAACTCCCTTAGCAATTCTTCAAGGAGAACTAGAACAAATGTTACAAAAAGCCGAAACAGAATCATCCACACAGCAAGCCTTAAGTCATCTATTAGATGAAGTTAGACGTTTAGGAGGAACCACCCGAAAACTATTATTATTATCCTTAGCAGATGCCGGACAAATGCGGATATATCAAACCCAGGTGAATTTATATCCTGTGTTATTAGACATGATGGAAGATATAGAATTATTAGCTCCCGATTTAATCATTAAAACTGAANNACTGAAATTGATCCCGAATTAATTGTATTAGGAGATCAGGATTTATTAACCCAAGTTATCCAAAATTTAATTAGTAATGCCATTAAATATAATCTCCCGGAAGGTTGGATCAAAATCAAAAGCTATCAACAAGGAAAAAAGGTGATAATTAATGTTAGTAATGCCTCTAAAGATATTCCTCTCAAAGATCGAGATCGTTTATTTGATCGCTTTTATCGCGGTGATCCGGCTCGAACTCGCCAAATAGAAGGAATCGGATTAGGATTAAGTTTAGCACGCGAAATCGCCCGCGCCCATCAAGGAGATTAC
>DMPJ01000522.1:0-1132 GCA_003456035.1 Planktothrix sp. UBA8402 | reverse complement strand
TGCATGCAACGTCTCTACGAGGGGTTAGAGAGGATCATCGTGGTTCGGTAATAATTCGATTTCATTCAAGTCCAGTTAATTAATTATAATATTGAGGGGCGGATTTAGTTAAATCTCAGACCAGTCTTATAGATATTTACGAACCCTCCCCTACAGAAATTATGCCATTATGATCTTATGCTCAAAAATTGTAATTATTTTTTATGAATCAAAACCTAGAAACTATTAACCTATCCCCCATAACATCAACTCCTTGGAAAATTAAACTGCTTTATGATGGCGAATGTCCGTTATGTTTGCGAGAGGTGAATTTTTTACAAAAACGGGACGCAGGACGGAAATTAATTGCTTTTGTTGATATTAGCGATCTAAATTATAACCCCGAAGATCATGGCAATATCTCCTTTGAAGTCGCTATGGGACGAATTCACGCCTTACTTCCCGACGGGACAATTCTGCAAAATGTAGAGGTGTTTTATCGAGTTTACCAAGTTATCGGACTCGGTTGGATTTATGCCCCCACTCGCTGGCCATTAATCGGGCCAATCATCAACGCCCTCTATGAAATTTGGGCCAATTGGCGTTTGGCCCTAACCGGACGTCCCAATTTAGCCACCTTAGTCCAACAGCGTCAGCAAGCTCTATCGTCCCAAACCCCCACAGAATGCCGTTGTCAGCCTGAATCATCAAAAAAAATAAGGGGTTTTAGCAATAGGGGGTGACACCCATCATTTTATGTGTTATAGTTTAACTATTAAGTAGATGCACCCTGAATTTATCTCCCGCAGTACGAACTGACAGGGAGATTTTTATTTAGTTTGAAATTCCTATGCTGTCTTTCAAGGTTAAGGGACTATCTAATCGACCTATCCTCAAATATGGTCTTTTGGTACTGACTGCCTGTATAATCTCTGTAACTTTAGCAAAATTACCCAATTTGGTTAATTCCCATTCCCCCACAGCCAAAAAGGAAATCTTGGTGCGTCATTTCCTTTCCCATAGCTCGGAAATCGCTAGTTACTATCAACAAAATCAAACTACTCCGTCCGTTTCCCGCCAAAACTAAAAACCACCTCGGAAAATTCCAAAGTGGTTTTAAGAGTATAGGGGAATGGAGCATATGGGAATCGAA
>DMPJ01000083.1 GCA_003456035.1 Planktothrix sp. UBA8402 | reverse complement strand
ATTTGCCCCCTAAATCCCCCAAAATTGGGGGACTTTAAGAGGTTGTCCTGTTAAAGCGATCTTGTTTGAGTTACGAGCGCGATCGCTAACTCATTATTACGCTACATATAGCGTAACTGCGTAAGTCCTGAGATGGTAACGGTTTAACAATGCTTTGATATTGCTTTGCTACCCTCGTAATGAGATAATTATTAGGTAGTTTTAATCCCGAATAAATACGATAAAAAATATGGCAAATCCAGAACATTTAGCTTTATTACAATGGGGATTTCAACGTTGGCAAATTTGGCGTTCAAATAATCCCAATATTCAGCCGGACTTGTGCGAAGCCAACTTAATGGGGGCTGATTTAAACGGAATTAATTTACAAAATACTGATTTAAGTAAAGCCAATTTAATTGCCACGGATTTAAGCTCGGCAAATCTAACAAAAGCGGATTTAAGTTTAGCTCAATTACACCGGGTAAACCTCAGCGAAGCGATATTATTTCAAGCTAATTTAAGTCAAGCTAATCTTAGCACAGCCACGTTAAATAGAGCAGAATTGATTGAAGCTTATCTTTATCGCACGGAATTAAATAATGCTAAACTAATTAAAGTACATCTGAATGGAGCTTATTTATATCAGGCTAATTTGAGCGAAACTGATTTGAGTGAAGCTGATTTGAGATTTGCTAATTTAAACAAAGCTAATCTTTATCAAGCGAATTTAACCGGGGCAAATTTAAGAGGGACAACCTTAATTCAAGCTAATTTACAAAATGCCAATTTATCCTACGCAAATTTGAGAGGGACAAACCTAAGTAAAGCCAATTTAACTGGAGCAAATTTAACCGGAGTTGACCTAAAATTTACTAATTTAAACGGGGCTATTCTGCCTTAATATTATAGCAAATAATAGGGAATAACCTGCTACGCAATTAAGCAGTGCGAGCGTCCTCGCTCGCTAGAATCATATCAATATCAAGGCAATTAAGCAGTGCGAGCGTCCTCGCTCGCTAGAATCATATCAATATCAAGGCAATATCAAGGTAATATCAAGGCAATATCAAGGTAATATTAGGGTAATATTAGGGTAGTATTAGAGCATTTAATAGTGGTATTCTAGCGAGCGAGGACGCTCGCACTGCTATTGATGAATCAACACTTTAATCGCAAACTCCGGTAACGCCAACATCCGACGCCAACGCCAAGGTTCTTGATATAATCTATATAACCATTCTAAATGATATTTACAGAAAAATTCCGGTGCCCGTTGTTTAATTCCTGACCAAATATCAAAACTTCCTCCCACACCTATCCAAATCGAATTCGGGCAAAGATGACGATTTTCTTTAATCCAAAATTCCTGACGAGGAACACCCAAACCGACTAATATTAATCTCGGTTGTAGGTCTTTTAGGGTAATTTTCAAATCTTCTTCTTCAGAAGCAGACAGATAACCATGATAACTAGAAATTCCCAGACCTGGCAGTTTTTGTTGAATATTATCAGCCGCCTGTTGAGCAATTCCTGGTTTTCCTCCATAGAAAAAGACTAATTCAGAATTATCTAATTTACCAATATTTTCTATCAAGGTTTCTGCCAATTCAATACCAGGACAACGTTGAATTTTTTTACCTTTATATTGTAAATAAAGCACCACCCCCGCACCATCGGGAATTACTAACTCTGCTGAACAAATAATTTCTGCTAATTTAGGATCTTTTTCTCCTTGAATTGCCATTTCTGCATTCAAAGTAATAACATGAGTTCCTAACCCTTGTTGCCAACGTTGTAATAACCAATTAGTATAATTATTAATTAGATGCACAGGTAAACCCAAAACCGGAAAACGATTAAGACTAGAATCATAAGGCAAAATGGTTTGATTCATAAACAGATTTTAGCAACCTCACACACATTATTATAAGAATAGCCGATTGTGTGACCAAAATTTTACATTTTAGGAATCCATATTTTCATCAATAAGATACTTGAGCATAATCCGTTGCTGACTAAATTTTTGAGATTCAGGGGAATTTTAACCCTTGGCAGAGATTCACTATTGTTGTAGGATAAAACAATTCTCACGATCATTGATCATCTTATCTTTAAATTAAGCATTAAGCATGAAAAATAAAGATCAAAAACTGCATCCCGGTTGGTGGATTTCAATTTTATATTTTGCCCAAGGATTTCCCTATACCGTTGTTAATATCATGTCAGTGGTTTTTTTAAAAGGTTTAGGGGCGAGTAATGAATTAATTGGATTAACAAGTTTTTTATCCCTACCCTGGGTAATGAAAGGATTATGGGGGCCAATTGTTGATATTTATTCAACCAAACGGCGATGGATTTTAAGAATGGAAATTTTATGTACAATCCTATTTTTAATTCTAGCATTAGGCGTACTATTTCCGCAAGCAATTCCGATTTCGATTGCAATTTTTGCCCTGATTGCTTTTATTAGTGCCACCCATGATATAGCAATTGATGGCTTTTATTTAACGGTGTTAAATTTAGACCAACAGGCGTTTTATGTCGGGGTTAGAAATACCGCTTATCGGATGGCAGTTTTAGCCGGAGGAGGCGGTTTAGTATTTTTAGCGGGAAATATTGCTGAAAAATATAGTAATGGTAAAAGTCCGACGGGAGAAATTTTATATAACCCAGTTCAGTTTAATTTATTGGGGTCTAATTTTTCCATTCATCCGTTACAATGGGGATGGTCAATTGCTTTTTCTGTCGCTAGTTTAATCTTTTTATTCATCTACGGATTTCAGAGAATATATTTACCCAGACCTCAAAAAGTCACCTTTTCAGAAACAGAAAATCTATCAAATTCCGCTAATTTTATTAACTCATTTAAAACCTATTTTACTCAATATAAAATTGGTTGGACTATCGCTTTTATTTTATTATTCCGTTTAGGAGATGCTTTAACTTTCAAAATGGCAACTCCTTTTTTAATGGATACGGCCCAAAAGGGCGGGTTAGGCATTTCGACGGCGGAAATTGGGATTTTATCGGGGACAGTTGGGGTAATTTTTCTATTATTTGGTGGGTTATTAGGCGGGTTTTTAATAGCTAAACAAGGGTTAAAAACCTGGATATGGCCGATGGCAATTCTCCAGAATTTTACTAATCTATTTTATTGGGTATTAGCCAAAACTCAACCGGAAATTATTTGGGCCTATGTTGTTAATTCCCTGGAACAATTTACCTATGGTTTAGGAGTGGCCGCCTATACGGTATTTTTAATGCAAACTGTCCGTCCTGAATATAAAGCATCCCATTATGCAATTACAACCGCATTTATGGCTGCTGGAGTATTAATTCCGGGGGTATTTAGTGGGTATATTCAAGCAGATTTAGGCTATCAAAACTACTTTTTATTGAGTGCAATGGCAGTTATTCCAGGGTTATTAACAATATTCTTTATTCCGATTAAAGATCAAGATAACATAAAATCCATACCCAGACCCGGACTCGATGACGAAAACCTATAAAGTAGGGTGCGTAAATTGTAGGGTGCGTAAGGCGAAGCCGCACGCACCTATTAACAGAATGGGAACAAAAAACCTTGATAATTATTATATATAATTGATGGTGCGTGCGCTGCGCTTACGCACCCTACGGGTGTAAATTGTAGGGTGCGTAAGGCG
>DMPJ01000079.1 GCA_003456035.1 Planktothrix sp. UBA8402 | reverse complement strand
CCTACCCTTTTTAATGAATTTTATTTTCATGTAATTAATCGAATTTTTAGCACCAAATCCCCTCCCTTTTTATGACTTTTATCTTCATATAATCAATCAAATTTTAGTACCATATTCTCCCCTTTTCCCTAATTTTATCTTGATGTAATTAATCAACTTTTAGATCAGATTATTTTGAAGAAGGTGCGTGCGCTGCGCTTACGCACCCTACTTTTATTTTTCTAATTTAGCTATTAATTTTAATCCATAGTTGATTTCAAAGGCTTCTTTTTTTAAATTCAAACTCCATAATTCTAACGCACAATCATCATTAGGATGGGTAGGTGTTAACTGCAAATGAAATTCCCGTGTCATGGGTTTATATTCACAAACAACTTNNAGAAATTGCCCCAATCATTCGTCGGTCTAAGGCGACGGATAACCTTAATAAAGGATGCAATTGATCAATTACTTGTCGAAACCTTCGAGGTAGATTTTGATAGGCTTCATGTTTCTTTTTAGCACTACTCTTACGATGATATCGGGCTAAATTTGCGATCGCATCAATTTCTGTTTCCGTAAATCCTAATAACTCCCCATAGCGAATTAAATAATAGGAATGTTTATGGTGCGCCNNATGACTAATATATAATCCACAATTATGCAAAATACTCGCCGCCCATAATAACTCCCGTTCCGCTAATCCCCAATTATGTAATAATCCCTTTGTCTGATCAAATAAACTTAAAGCAAAAGTCGCCACCCGTTGACTATGTTCTAAATCAACTTGATATTTTTGAGCAATAGTTAAAACACTTCTTTCTCTAACAGAACTTCCATAATGTAGACGATCATCAATTAACCCATGAGTTAACATCCAGTCTACAACTACCCCTTCCCTCAGACTCCGTTCACAGACCTTTAAAGACTGAATATTTAACAAGGTCATGGCTTCTTGTAAAATCAAAGCTCCGGCGACAATAATTTCCGCCCGACGGTCAGCCATACCTGGTATTTGTAATCGTTCTTGATAGGATAATTTACGAATTCTATTGACAAATTCCTGCAATTCTTCTAAAGTTAATTCATAGCCACCTAAACGAGTCGGGTCTATGCCTAATTTTTCTCTAGCTTTAATTCCTACTAAGGTTTCAATAGTTCCAGAAGTTCCGACTAAACGCGGAATTTCACCCGGCTGTAAATGGGAAGATAATTCATCCACAACCCGTTCTAATGTTCCTCGAATATAGGCTTGTAAATATAAAAATTCCGTGCGACTAATCGGATCACTATGGACAAAATCCTTGGTTAATCGAACAGCACCGACTTTTGTACTACTTAAAAATCGAGGTTCCCAACCATCACCTAAAATTAATTCCGTAGACCCGCCACCAATATCAATAATAATATGGGGTTGATTATTCAATTCCATCGCCGACAGCACCCCTAAATAGATGCGTCGGGCTTCTTCTTGACCGGAAATTAAACTAATTTCTAAGTTCAGTTCATCGGCGACTCGGCTAATAAATTCTCGACCATTGGGCGCTTCTCTAATGGCACTGGTAGCTACCGCCACAATTTGTTCGGCGTTAAAGGTTTTAGCCACACCTTGAAACCGTTTTAAACAAGCAATAGCTCGTTCCATTACATCCGGTTTCAGATTGCCTTTTTCCTCACAATCTCCCAAACGAATAGTTTCTTTTTCCCTGGCAATAATCGTAAATGTCGGCAATTGGGGTTGAACTTTCACCACAACCATGTGTAAAGAATTCGTGCCTAAATCAATGGCGGCTAGGATTCGATCTCGGTCGTCTGCGGGTTCAGATTCTCTCACCAAAGGCATTGATGTGACCATAATTAGTCTCTAAAAAGCTACTGCTTTTAATTTTAAACTGTGGGCGGATCTATGTTACAAAATATTGTGAAGATTCAATTCAATTTTTTTGATTCAACCTGCAATGCTGACCCAATCTAATCCCCCTGAACCCACTTGGCAAACGATTATTCGGCTGTTGCGATGGGATAAACCCGCCGGACGTCTGATTTTGATGATTCCGGCATTGTGGGCAATTTTCCTGGCGACCCATGGCACACCGCCCCTGAGCTTAATTTTAATTATTGTCTTTGGAACTTTGGCCACCAGTGCGGCGGGCTGTGTGGTGAATGATTTATGGGATAGGGATATTGACCCCGAAGTGGAACGCACCCGCACCCGTCCCCTGGCTTCGAGGGCGTTAACGGTAAAAACGGCTATTGCGATCGCGGTGATTTCCTTTGCTTGTGCGGCGGGACTGGCGGTTTATTTAAACCCCTTGAGTTTTGGCTTATCGGTAGCAGCAGTTCCGGTAATTATTGGTTATCCTTTGGCAAAACGAGTCTTTCCTGTGCCCCAATTAATATTATCAATTGCTTGGGGATTTGCCGTATTAATTAGTTGGACGGCGGCGGTGGGAAATTTACAGACATCCACTTGGTTTTTATGGGGAGCAACGGTATTATGGACGTTAGGATTTGATACGGTTTATGCC
>DMPJ01000084.1 GCA_003456035.1 Planktothrix sp. UBA8402 | reverse complement strand
GGGGGAATGTTTGGGAATGGTTGAGTGATAATTTAAACCCCCTTTCAGGATATGAACCCCATTTTCTTTATGAAGATAATTCTGCCATCTTTTTTGATACCCAACATCAAATGATGTTAGGAGGATGTTGGATTACAAACGGTACAGAAGCGTTGAAATATTATCGCAATTGGTTCCGGCCTAATTTCTATCAACACGTTGGTTTTCGGATCGTTCAAGATATTTAGCTAATACAGTCATCAGTCATCAGTNNTTTCAGTTATCAGTTATCAGTTATCAGTAAATAGTCTATTAAACTCTTGATTTTTGACTTTTACAATGAAATGAGCAACCTATTAATTATCTTGGCTGAAGTTAGCCTAGTGATCATTATTTTTCTAGTTTTGATTGGTTTGGTTAGAAATTCATCCCAACTCTTAATTAAATTTTCTATCTTTAAAAGCGAAGATCCCCGAATCAAAACCCTGCGCCGAAACATCACAAGATTGTTAGTATTGGTTGGCTTAGTGCTGTGTATTTTGATTGTCGGGGTGAATAGTTTTTTGCTCTATCAAGGTAAAAATATTCAACAATATACACTCAATTTAATTAGCCGTATTCCCCCTGAATTTTGGATTAACCTCGGAATCGGTATTGGTCAAAGTATTGGTGCTATTGTTGTAGCAGTAATCGCCTTAAAACTGCTGAAATATTGGCTAAAAATAGCCAGCGCTCGCGCCAAAAACATCGAAAGCAGCACCGCCGATGATGAAAGTATTGATGCTTTCTTTACCGCCCTTTATCAAAGAATCAGAGGCGGAATTTGGCTGGGGGTAATTATTTGCTGTACCCAATTTCTCAAATTACCCGCCATCGTTTCCGAATATCTCTATATCGCACTCCGAATCTATCTAATTATAGCAGTTGGATTACTGATTCTAAAAGCTGTCGCCGCCATTGTCGATACCCTAGATATTCTCACCCTCAAATATTCCAAATCGGATAACCTGTTGCGATTTTATGCTCGTCTCCAACACCTGATTCCGTTATTAAAACGGTGTCTGGAATTTGTTATCTATGTCTGCATCGCCACATTAGTAACGCAACAGATCCAATTAATCGCCCAACTCTCCACTTTTGGTCTACGAATTATTAAGATTATTGCCATAGTCTTCTTAAGTCAAGTGTTATTTGAATTTATCCACTTACTCGTAGAAGAAGTAGTATTTAAAGAGCAGAATTTGACGGACATCCAAAGAAGTAGACGCTTAACTCTAATTCCCTTGTTTAAGAGTTTATTGCAATACTTAGTATATTTCACCGTTGGAATTTTTATTCTTTATACCCTTGATATTAATCCCACTCCCATATTAGCAGGTGCGGGGATTGTCGGTATTGCTATCGGTTTAGGAGCCCAAACCCTAATTAACGATATCGTCAGTGGGTTTTTTATTCTGTTTGAAAACTACTATTTAGTGGGGGATTATGTTGAGTTGAGGAAAGCCGAAGAAACAAAAGTAGAAGGGATTGTTGAAGCCATCGAACTCAGAACAACCCGCATCCGACATCCCAATGGTCAATTACAAATTATTCGCAATGGTGATATGAGTTCCATTACTAATTATTCCAAACAATATGTTTTTGCCGTCGTAGAAGTTAGCGTCCCTTATGATTCTAATTTGGATCATGTTTATCAAGTCATAGAGGACATAGGACAGGAGTTAAAAGCCAATAATCCAGATGTACTTGAACCCACAAAAATTGATGGGGTAGAAAGTCTGAGCGAGTCTAACTTATTGTTACGGACATTAACTAAAGTGAAACCCGGAAAACATCTTCAGATCCAACGAATTCTCAGGAAGAATTTTATGGATATCTTACTTCAAGAAGGTGTTTTACTTGCTGCTGATATTGACAATAAATCTGGTGTCTAAGGTTGATTGTTTTTGGATTCAAGATGTTGGGTAATTAATTCTGCTGCTAAACTGTTTCCGGCGATATTCCAGTGGGTATCATTGGGTTTATAGAGGCGGTTTTTTTTAGAAGCGACGATGAAATTAGGTAATAAATCCAAATAATCAATATTCGCCTGTCGTAACCTTTCTGTTAACATTCGGTTGGGAAGTTCAAAGTCTAATAAATTCGGATCATTCGGATCAAAAGCTCTTTTAACTTGCTGTTGAAATTGTGAATTGACTTGAACTTCACTGGGAATAATTACAATAGTTAAGGGGATGTTTTGAGAATCAGCAATCTGTTTGATTTTAATTAAATCCTGAACAGCATCATCTAAAAAACCTTTAAACATATCATCCTGGGGATTTCGCACAAACATATTACTTTGATTCAAAGCATTTTTGAAATACTTAGCATCATCAATAGTTGGTTGATTATCCTGATATTTAAGCACGGGGTTTATGAATGTACCTTGATAATGGCTTTGAATTTTAATTAGAGATTTGATTAGAGCCATTATGTATGATTTTTCCTCGCTTCTGAGGTGGGCGGTCATGGAATTATCTAAAAAATCATTGCCAATATAGAAGGATAAAACAATTCGGTCTGGATTCAATTTTAATCCTTCATTGACTAAAAGATATAAATAATCTTTTGGCCCCAGCCCTGGAATTCCCATATTAATTACTTCGGTTTTTTGACCGGATTGATTTAATTTTTTTTCTAACCGGGTTAAATAATTATATTGATAGGGAACAACACCATAAGCAAAAGAATCTCCTATCCCTAAAATTCGGTAGGTTTCGGCTGGTTTTTCGACGGTAAATTCTAGGTCTTTAAAACCTTGGGAATTTAACTTAAAATCATAGTCGGGGGCGTTGGGTTTGCCGCGAAAACGGTTATAGGAAGAATCGTAAAAGACAAAACTAGGATTGATTTTATTATAAATTCTTAGGGTAATTTCGGACATTGTAAAGGTTATTAAAGCTATAAAAGCGGTTTGTCCGAGAATTTTAGTTAAGGCTTTTAGTTTGGTTTTTTGCATTTTAATTTTTGTTGGTGGAGGGGGAGGATGATTTAAAAAATTGATTGGTTTTGGGGATTAAATATTCAAACAATATTTTCGCAGCCAGTTGATTTCCTATTGAATTCCAGTGAGGTTCTTGTAACAGATATAACGGCTGGAGTTTTTGTTCGGCTTGAAACCGAGGGCGGAAATCTATATAGGTAATTTGCTGTGATTGGAGATGGGGAATCAAAATATTCTGCATACAGTTTGGGTCATATTTGGATAAATTTAATTCATGTTTTTCCTGAACTTGATTTAATAAATTTGGATTGACTTGAAACTCATCGGGATATATTGCAACGACAAACTGAATATTTTGCTGTTTTAGCAGCCGATTCATTTCATCAATGCTTTGGAGAATATAATTAATATTACCATTCCAAACCCCTTTTTGCAAATCTTGACGTTTACAAAAGTCTAAGCGGGTTTTTTCGGTCGCTAGAAAGGTCTCTAGGGATAAAATACCGGGGGACTTTTCCGGTTCAGACTGATTAATCACAAATTGTACTTGATAGGGTGAAATTGATTGTTTTTGAGCTTTTTGGGCTTCTTGAAAAACTTTATATTTTTGTTGAATAAAGAGTAACAAACGAGATTGATTAATAATCGGATAACCGAATAATTTTAACTCTTTACGTTTATCTATGTCAATATAAATATCATTGACAATAATGCGTTTACGGTTAGGTTTAGCATCAATAAAATCATTCCCAACAAAAAAACCTAATACGACTAAATCAGGATGATATTGTAGGGCATATTTTTTTAATATGGCTAATTGTTCTCCGGTGTGAGTTCCGGGGTATCCAGCATTAATAACTTCAACTTGGGAGTTTTGATAATATTGGGCAAATTTATTTTCTAATAAAGCGGTATAATTTCCTTCTTTTCCTCCCGCCCAATTATAGGAATCACTAAGAATTAAAATTCGATATTTCCCGGTTTCTTTTGGGAGGGGATAATCTCGATCATTAAACCCAAATTGATTATTTCCATTAGCATAAGGACGAATTTTAAATCCTAAATCGGGATCATATTGATACAGTCCTTGGGATAAATAGGGTTCGAGGACAATCATTAATATTTCCACTAGGAATAATGGTACAATTGTCCAACAAAACAATAATAGCAAGATTTTGGATCGGGATTTTTTAATCATAAATAGCTTAAAATTATAGCAGAAAAGATTAATTTAACCACAAAGACACAAAGAAGTTATAAACACTAACCTGCATAGGTTTATAGCGATCACAAACTTCCTAAATTCTAGCTTAATTAAGAGAAAAATTTATTTCTTTGAAGGTTCAATAAGCTCGTTGTTTTCATTGGGAAGCGGAGGTACAATTAACACTTTATCGACGCGGTTTCCATCCATATCCATAACTTCTATGCGTAGATTTTGCCATTCAAAATGATCCGCAGCAGCCGGAATACGCCCTAACTGAGTAATCACAAATCCCCCGACGGTGTGATAGTTTCCTTCTGATTGTTCTAATAAATATTCTAAATCAAATAACTCAAAAAATTCTTCAACGGGTAACATTCCATCTAGTAACCATGATCCATCTTCTCGTTGAACTTTCTGGGGTTCTTCGGGATTATTCCAGGAGGGCATATCGCCGACTAATTCCATTAGAATATCATTTAAAGTTACCAATCCTTGAATTACGCCATATTCATCAACTACTACGGCAAAATGGGTTTCTCCCTGTTTAAATAATTCTAAAATTTTTAACACGGAAGTGGTTTCAGGAACAAATAAAGGACGGCGCAAGTTTGCAGTTAAATCTAAGGGATGACCGGATAGGGATTGAGTTAATAAATCCGCAACTTTAATAAACCCTAAAACATGATCTAAATCTTCCTGACAAACTAGAATGCGAGTGTAGCTATTTTGGGCAATACTCTGACGATTTTCTTCGGCAGAATCATCAATATCAATCCAAAAAATCTCAGGGCGAGGTGTCATTAAACTTCTGACTTGGCGATCGCCCAATTCAAACACCCGTCCGACAATATTTTGTTCCGCTTCCTCCACAATTCCTGATCTAGTTCCCTGCTCAATCAGAATTTTGATTTCTTCTTCAGTAACTTCCGGTTCCATTGAGGCATGACTCCCCAAAAGCCTTAAAATTAATTCCGTAGACACACTCAATAAATGAACAACAGGGGAACTAAAATTAGATAACCAACGCATGGGAATTGAAACGCTAGTTGCTATAGATTCAGGAGCATTCAGAGCTAACCGTTTAGGAACTAATTCCCCGATAATTAATGATAAATAGGTAATAATGATCACAACAATTGTAAAACTAATTGCATTGCTGTGGGGAACTAAAATCGGAATTTTGTTTAGTTGGGTGGCTAACCGTGCTGAAATTGCCGCCCCTCCAAAGGCACCTGCTAAAATGCCAATTAGGGTAATTCCAATTTGCACCGTTGAGAGTAAACTATTGGGAGCATTGGCTAATTCCAAAGCCACTTTTGCTTTTTTATTGCCTCGATTGGCTAACTGTTGTAAGCGCACTTTGCGCGCAGAAAGAATAGCAATTTCTGACATAGCAAATACGCCATTGGCTACAATCAGCAGGAAAACGATCAGAATTTCTTGGAATACAGATGACATTTTGAGGTCAGAATAGGAAGATAAAAGATTAGAATAACTGATCTTATCAAGATCTAATTATCTTATCTGATCTTAAAAGAATTGCTTACAATACTAGAACGACTTCTGTAGCAGGGCGAATCCCTAATATGACATTTTCCTCTATCGTGCGTGCATTGGGGCGATCGCCTTTAACGGCTGAACTCCTGACCAAACTGAATAAATCTCAGTCCCTCTACCTGAATGGTCTGTCTCGCATTCCCAAGGGGTTAGTAGCTTCTACCNNTAAATTTATTTGTGGTCACAGCCACCCTGGAGGAAGCTGGACGGTGGGCAGCCCAACTGGAGGCGATGGGATGGGCCACAGTTCAGTTTTACCCCACTTCTGAGGCGTCTCCCTACGAGTCAGTGGCTTCCGAGGAGATGACCTGGGGACAAATGCAGGTATTAGCGGAGTTGGCGGGACGGTTGCAGACGCCTTCTGGTGTCCCGATGGCAATTGTGGCTACAGAAAGGAGTTTACAGACCCATTTACCTCCGGTGTCGGCGTTTCAACCCTATTGTTTAAAATTATATCGGGGGATGACGTCCGCCGGAAAAACCTTGGATGAACAGTTGGCCCGCCTAGGCTATGAGCGGGTATCCTTGGTGGAAACCGAGGGCCAATGGAGTCGGCGGGGGAATATTGTCGATATTTTTCCGGTGGCCTCGGAATTACCCGTGCGTTTAGAATGGTTTGGGGATGATTTGGAACAAATTCGAGAACTAGATCCTACCACCCAAAGATCCTTAGATAAAATTGAAGATCTAATTCTCACCCCGACGAATTTTGATGTGATTATTCAAGGAAATTTAGCCGATGCTGAAACCTTAATTTCCCAAATTATTCCCCCCATACCCAAACCAGAATTTCAACTAGATAATAATAATTATAAACCGCCTAAATCCTATCATCCCTTATTAGGTTTAGCTTTTGAAAAACCCGCTTGTTTATTAGACTATTTAACCGATACGACTTTAATTGTGATTGATGAAATTGATCAATGTTGTGCCCATAGCGATCGCTGGTTAGAACATATTGAAGAACAATGGCAAGCCTTACCCCAAAAACTGCCTAAAATTCATCGTCCGTTTACCGAATCTTTGCAACAAATTCAATCCTTTGATAAACTCTATTTATCGGAATTAGGGGATTATCAACCTAGTTTAGTTAATATTACCAATGTTCCTAGTTTAAACCTATCTTCTCGTCCAGTTCCCGCCACTCCCCATCAATTTGCTAAACTAGCAGAATTAATTCGATCTGAGCGACAACGATATTTTTCTATATTTATTGTTTCCGCCCAACCTAGTCGATCTGTTGCCCTATTATCAGAACATGATTGCCCCTCAAAATTCATTCCTAACCCGCGAGATTACCCCGCCATTGATAGCTTAATTAAAAATACCCCCGTTGCCTTAAAATATACCGGACTTGCTGAATTAGAAGGGTTTATTTTACCCACATTTCGGTTAGTTTTAATTACCGACCGAGAATTTTATGGTCAGCATTCCCTCGCTACTCATGGTTATATTAGAAAACGACGACGGGCGGCATCAAAACAGGTTGAACTGAATAAACTCCGACCCGGGGATTTTGTTGTTCATCGTCAACATGGAGTAGGGCGATTTACTAAATTAGAAAGCCTAGTAATTAATAACGAAACTAGGGAATATTTGGTCTTACAATATGACGATGGCACCTTACGAGTTGCCGCAGATCAAGTTGGCAGTTTATCAAGGTTTAGAAGTACCGGGGGCAAAGTTCCCCAACTGAATAAACTCACCGGACAGGCTTGGGAAAAAACCAAGGAAAAAGTCAAAAAAACCTTAAAGAAATTAGCCGTAGATCTATTAAAATTATACGCCCAACGCGCCCAACAAACGGGCTATGCTTTCCCCGTTGATATGCCTTGGCAACAGGAACTAGAAGACTCCTTTTCCTATCAACCTACCCCCGATCAAATTAAATCTACCCAAGACGTGAAACGGGATATGGAAAGCGATCGGCCGATGGATCGGTTAGTTTGTGGGGATGTAGGATTTGGGAAAACAGAAGTCGCAATTCGGGCTATTTTTAAAGCCGTTACTGCTGGAAAACAGGTGGCATTATTAGCCCCCACCACAATTTTAACCCAACAACATTATCATACCTTAAAAGAACGATTTTCTCCCTATCCCATAGAAGTTGCTTTAATTAATCGTTTTCGCAGCAATTCCGAAAAACAAGAGATATTAAAACGGTTAGCAACGGGAGAAATTGATCTAATTGTTGGCACTCAATCCTTACTGGGAAAAGGGGTACATTTTAAGGATTTAGGGTTATTAGTTGTTGATGAAGAACAACGATTTGGAGTTAATCAAAAGGAAAAAATTAAGACCTTAAAAACCCATGTTGATGTCTTAACTTTAACCGCCACACCCATTCCTAGAACCTTATATATGGCATTATCTGGTATTCGAGAAATGAGTTTAATTACCACTCCTCCTCCTTCCCGTCGCCCCATTCAAACCCATTTATCTCCTTTGAATTTAGAAATTATTAGAACAGCAATTCGTCAGGAATTAGACCGGGGGGGACAGGTGTTTTATGTTGTCCCTAGAATTGAAGGAATTGAAGAAAAATCTGCTCAAATTCGAGAGATGATTCCTGGGGTAAGATTAGCGATCGCCCACGGACAAATAGACGCCTCCGAATTAGAATCAATTATGTTAACATTTAGTTCAGGGGAAGCGGATGTTTTAGTCTGTACAACCATTATTGAATCGGGGTTAGATATTCCCAGAGTGAACACCATTTTAGTCGAAGATTCCCACCGTTTTGGCTTAGGTCAATTATATCAATTACGCGGTCGGGTCGGACGTTCTGGAGTGCAAGCCCACGCCTGGTTATTCTATCCTACCACCGCCGACGGACGGGTTAATTTAACCGATGATGCTCGCAAAAGATTGAGAGCAATTCAAGAATTTGCCCAGT
>DMPJ01000427.1:9020-9166 GCA_003456035.1 Planktothrix sp. UBA8402 | reverse complement strand
GCGAGTACCAATCCCTGTCCCTGTGGCTATTATGGGGATACTATTCAACCTTGTACTTGTTCCCCCCGTCAACGAGAGCAATATTGGGCAAAATTATCGGGGCCATTGATGGATAGGATTGATTTACAAGTGGCAGTTAATAGATT
>DMPJ01000427.1:8694-8937 GCA_003456035.1 Planktothrix sp. UBA8402 | reverse complement strand
GAAATGCAAAGTCGTCATATTCAAAAATGGTGTCAATTGGATACGGTCGGACAGAGTTTATTAGAAAATGCTATTAGAAAATTAGGGCTATCAGCAAGGGCGAGCGATCGGATTTTAAAGGTAGGTCGAACTATTGCTGATTTATCAGGGGAAGATAATATTAAACCAGCCCATATTGCTGAAGCTATTCAATACCGAACTATTGATCGAATGCAGTAAAATGTAGGGGCAGGTTCCGTAATT